>JANYFO010000144.1 GCA_025362635.1 Gemmatimonadaceae bacterium
AACTCTCGTCGCTCGTCCAACGCGACGCCGATGCCTACGAAGGCGTGCGCTTGGCCTACGCAATGCCCCGTGAACCAGACACCTCACTTGCTGCGCGAGAGACAGCAATTCGTGCCGCACTGTTGTTCGCCGCAGAAATTCCGCTCGAGTCCGCACGCGCTGCAGCTCAGGTGGCAGCACTCGCTGCAAACGCCGCCGAACAAGGCAACAGCAATGCTGTGAGCGATGCAACCGTAGCGGCGCTGCTCGCGGAAACCGCGTGCAAAGGTGCCGCGCTGAACGTGCGCATCAATGTCGTCGCCGTCGACGCCGACGGCGCGGCGGCAGGAGCAATACTTGTTGTCGAAGCACAACAGCTAGTCGCCGTTGCGAGTGCACATGCACGTCGTGCGGAAGCCGCGGCAGAACGCGCAATGCTGCCGTCGTGAGCAAACGCGAGATCGTTGTTGTCGCCCTCGTGACGCTCGCCGCCTGTCGCTCGGCAGCATCGACATCAACGTCAACGTCGACATCGCTTAACAGCACAGTCGGAACGCGGAAAAACGAATCCGTTGTCGCATTCACCGGATGTACGTCAGGCAACAGCGCCGCCCGCGATGCGATCGCGACGCTGTCGGTCACGTTTCGTCCGGCACCCGTCGCAGGTGCGATCGCCAAAATTCAAATTGAAGGCGAGACCACCAAAAGCATCACACGCGACAGCACCGAGCAAATTCACCGCTTCGAATTGCAGCGCGGGTTATACGACGTTCGGATTTCGATGCCCGGATTTCTTACCGCAACCGCTCGCATCACACTAACGGCGGACTGCGCGGCGGAGCTTTCGGCAACGCTCCGCCGACGCGACGGAAAATGATTATGCGCTCACAGTTTCGGCCACCGCGCTCCATGGTGCGTCGCCTGCTCAAACGCATGCGCCATCTGTAGCACCGACCAATCAGCGCGTCGCTTCCCGACAATCTGCAGCCCAACTGGCAGGCCGTTCGCGGTAAATCCGGCCGGTACCGAGATACACGGACACGCCATAAATGTGACGTACCAACACGAGCGCATCCAATCGATGTACGTCGGCATCTTCACGCCAGCGAAGCTCGTCGGATACTCGGTCGTAATGTCGAACGGCTCCACTTGGGTCACCGGCAACACGAAATAGTCGTACTTCTCAAAAAATTGAGCAACGTCTCTGGTCATCTTCGCTTGCCTCGCGAACGCGCGTGCCACATCGGCTCCGTTATTTCGCTCCGCCTCAGCGATCTCCCACTTGATCGTATCCTTAAACATTGTCGGATTCTCGCGCGCCATCACTGCATAGTTCGCGTGATACGACAAATGACGTAAAATCGGAAACGCCTCGTCAACTCCAGTGAAGTCCGGCTCGGCGCTCTGCACAATGCATCCAAGATCGGCGAACACCGTCTGGCACGCGTTCACCACGCGAGTGATTTCCGATTCAAACGGGATGCCGCCGACGTTCGTAAACCACGCAACGCGTGACCCCTTGAAGCTGCGTTCAAGCGGTGCGCGAAACATTGCGCCAGTATCAGCGAGCGCGAGCGGATCAGAGGCGTAGTCGCCCACCATCGCACTCAAAAACAGCGCGACGTCGGCAACCGTGCGTGCCATTGGTCCGCTCGTCGAAAGCGGCGACCACGTGCCATCTTCATCGGGCACTCGGCCTGGCGTTGGGCGAAAGCCGACGATGTTCGTAAAAGCCGCCGGATTGCGCAGGGACCCACCTGTATCACTTCCATCGGCAAGCGGCACCATACCGCATCGCAGCGCAGCAGCGGTGCCACCACTGCTGCCACCAACCGTCTTCACGAGGTTGTACGGATTGTGTGTCGCGCCGAACACGGTGTTAAACGTGTTCGATCCCGCGCCAAATTCTGGTGTGTTTGTCTTGCCCAACGTTATAGCACCAGCCGCCCTCGTGCGCGTGACAATTAAGGCATCAACGGTCGGCACGTTATCGCGAAACATGGGGGAGCCATATGTCGTGCGAATGCCCGCAGTGTTGACCAAATCTTTATGCGCCACTGGCAATCCGTGCAGCGGGCCCAGTGTGCCGCCCCGCGCCTGGTGTTCGTCCGCATGCGCCGCGCCGGCCATCGCACGATCCGCGACAAGCGTGACGATGGCGTTGATCTTGGGGTTCACGCGTTCGATGCGCGCAATGTGCGCTGCCATGACCTCTCGCGCGGAAAGTTGCTTCCGTCGAATGCGGGACGCGAGTTCGACCGCGGATAGATCGCAGAGTTCGTCCGATGGAATGGCGGCAGGGTGCATGCGCGTGTTCGTCGTTGAAGGCAAGAGTGGTGGCGTCGAAAGAAATTTGCTCGGAAGCGCACCGGTCAATGCCGCGATACCGATAAGGTGTCCAAAGTCGCGGCGACTTAATTCGTCCGACATATCGCCACTCATCGTACTTGCTTGACAGGCGCTGACAACGACGCCGTGGTCGTGCTGGTAAACGTCACTGCCACGTGCGCGAAGCTGGCATCGATATCCACCACCGACTGCCCGCGCGGCACGGCACGCCATTCGTGGATTTCTAATGACGTGTCAACTTTCGCTTCAGCGTTCACGCGCGCCGCACCTTTACGCGGTACACCAGTGGTGTCTTTGGGGAGGTCAATGATGACCGACGGCGACTGCGCGTGCATAACCCTCGCGCTCGGACAGACAACCGCGAGAGTGAGGGCGCAAAAGTTCTGGCGCATGTGGAGGCTCGAGAATGAGGAGGATGTGTTGTTCCTCTATAAACAAACGCTCCAAATTGTTCGAGCGCAAATCAGCAGGCGCCATTAGCACTGCAATCTGCCGCCAACTGTTTGTGCGCTAGCGGACGAGCGCACCCGTCAGCACTCGCGGACCCTGCTCGGTGATAGCCACCGTGTGCTCGAAGTGCGCCGACCGTTTACCATCGGCTGTAACCACTGTCCACTTGTCGCCTAAGGTACGCGTCTTCGCTGTACCGATGTTCACCATCGGTTCAATCGCGATTGTTAATCCCGGCGCGAGGCGCTTGCCGCGTTTCGCTTTACCGTAGTTTGGAATTTGCAATTCTTCGTGCGGCGAAAATCCCACGCCGTGCCCAACCAGTTCGCGAACGATGGCGAATCCCTCTGGCTCAACGACGGCTTGAATGGCCGCGCCGATGTCGCCGACGTGATTCTCTGGCAATGCGGCAGCAATGCCCGCAATCAGTGCTCGCTGCGTGACGTCAAGGAGTGCGCGCGTGGCTTCGTCAATCGATCCGACCGGAACGGTGATCGCCGCGTCAGTGAACATCCCGTCGAGTTTCACGCCGACGTCGAGCGACACAATATCACCGTCATTGAGCAAGCGCTTTCTTGACGGGATGCCGTGAACAATCTCTTCGTTGATCGAGATGCACACACTGCCAGGAAATCCGTACAAGCCTTTAAACGCAGGCTCCGCGCCAACATGTGAACGGATGAACGATTCCGCTAACGCGTCTAACTCTAAAGTAGAGATGCCTGGAGTGACGGCCGCACGCATATGCGACAACGCGCCGGCGAGAATGATGCCGCCACGCGCCATGATCTCAATTTCGCGCGGCGATTTCAGCTGCGTAGCGGGAGCAGAAGATCCGACGGCCACAACTAGTGCTGAAGCGCCTGCATGACGCGAGCCTCGACTTCTTCAAGTGTTCCGATGGCATCGATGTGAACGAGGCGCGTGCCATTTGTGTCATACCAGCTAATGACCGGCGACGTCTGTTCACGATAGACCGTGAGACGTTTGCGTACGGCCTCTGGCTCATCATCTTTGCGGCGAATCAGCGTGCCCTCGGGCGCGTGCGCATCAACAGCACACTTCTCACCCGGCTCGCGCCCAAAGAAGGGACGCTGACAAATGTCGCACGTAGTGCGTCCACTCAGGCGACGTACTAACTCATTCTCAGCGATGTCGAACATAATCACCGCATCAACTTTCCGACCTAATTGCGCAAGCTGTGCGTTTAACCCTGCCGCCTGCGGCGTGGTACGAACCACACCGTCGAGAATCGCACCTTTCGCGGCATCAGGCGACGCGAGCGCCTCACCCATGATGCCCATGATGACCGCATCTGGCACTAAATCACCACGATCCATTGCCGCCTTTGCTTCGAGTCCGAGTGGCGTACCTTCGCGCACCGCAGCTCGCAGCACATCCCCGGTCGCGATCTTAGGAACGTCAAGGCGAGCAGCAAGCCGCTCGCCTTGAGTTCCCTTACCTGCGCCCGGCGGTCCAAGAAGGACGATCACCATGGAGTTGGAGTGCCCCTAAAAGCCAGTGGTTGTCTGACGCCCACGAAAGCGAACGCGACCTTTCTTCATGAAACCGTCGTATTTCCGGAGCAACAAATGCTGCTGCATCTGCGCCATCGTATCCAGCGCAACACCCACAACGATCAGCAATGATGTTCCACCAAATGCGAACGGTACGTTAACCAAACGCGCGATCACAATCGGCATCAGCGCGATGAACGTCAGGAAAATTGCACCCGGCAACGTAATGCGCTCAACAACCTGCTCGATGTACTCCGCCGTCTTGGCGCCTGGCTTGATACCCGGCACAAAACCACCCTGCTTCTTCAAATTCTCCGCAAGATCCACCGGATTAAAAATGATGGACGTGTAGAAATACGTGAACAACAAGATGAGAATGGCCGACAGTATGAAATAGAGCCACGGATTCGGCCCCTGCGGATTAAATAGCTCCGCAATTTCCTGCGCTTTTGCGTTTCCGCTAAACTGTGCGATTGCACCAGGAATGACGATCACCGATTGCGCAAAAATGATCGGCATCACGCCGGCGGTGTTGATGCGCAACGGAATAAAATTGCGTGCCGCTTCGCGCTGCCGTCCGCGCGCCATCGTCCGCTGCGGAATCTGTATGAGGACGCGGCGCGCGGCGACCGTAATCGCGACCACACCCGCTACCACACCCACCATCACCAATCCCAAGACGACCAACGACAGCGGCGCGATGGCGCCTGTCGTGACAAAGCGGAAGGTCTGTAAAATCGCCGGCCACATCCGCTCAACGATCGAGAAGAAAATGATCAACGACGCCCCGTTGCCAAGGCCATTTTCCGTGATCTGCTCACCCAACCACATCACGAAAATCGCGCCGGTGGTGAGGAACAGCATCATCTGCACAGTGAACAACGGACCTGGATGCGACACGGCCGCAGGCAACGACGCCGTAAACAACGCAAAACCGTATGCCTGAACCAACGCCAACACCACGGTCAAATAGCGCGTATACTGCGTCAGCTTTTTGCGACCGTCTTCATCCTTTTGCATCTTATCAACCGTCGGCAATACTGCGCCGGCGATCTGGACGAAGATACTCGCCGAGATATACGGCATGATGCCGAGCGCAAAGACGGTCGCACGAGACAAACCACCACCGACGAACAGATCATACAGGCCAAGCAATCCGCCGCCGCCCTGTGTTCGCGAGAAATAATCTGTCAACGCCTGAACATCGATCCCGGGCGCGGTGATGTGCGCACCGGTGCGATAGATCACCAAACACACGAACGTGAACGTGATCTTCGCCCACAGTTCGGGCGTTTGGTAAATGTTGGCGACGGCCTGCGCCGCCTTGTTATTGGCTTCTGCCATTCGCCCGGAGTTCTCCCTCAGCCGTCGACGCGGCCACCGGCCGCTTCGATTTTAGTCTTCGCCGATGCGCTCAGTTTGACGCCACGCACCGTGAAGGCACGAGGAACGTCACCATTCGCCAGCAACTTGGCCGGACCATGTCCCGCGCGGATCAGTCCGACTGCAACCAACGCCTCAGTAGTCACCTCATCACCCGGCAGCATGGCCAGCGCGTCTAGACGCACCTCCTGCGCATACTCCTTAAACGGGTTGGTGAAACCACGCTTTGGAATGCGACGCGTGATTGGCATCTGACCACCTTCAAAATGCGGCTTGCCACCACCAGGACCGCCGTGGCCGGAACGCGCCATGGAACCCTTGTGACCTTTGCCGGACGTCTTACCGGTTCCCGAACCCGGGCCACGACCAATGCGCTTACGCCCACGGTGCGAACCCGGCGCTGGCGCCAAGTTGTGAAGTCCGATGTGCTCGACGCTTTCAGCGCCCGTTTGCTTTGCGGTCACGTGCTTACTCCTCCACCGGCGTCACCAAAACCAAGTGACGAACCTGCTTGAGCATACCGCGCAGCGAGGCGGAATCCTGCTGCACCACACTAGCCTGATGATGCTTAAGGCCGATCGCCGCTAACGTCAAACGCATGCGCCACGAATGACCAATCGCGCTACGCACCTGCGTGATCAGCACCTTGCCGTCGGTCGGCGGCTGCAATTTCGGCGTTTTGGCCGGACCCTTTGACGGATGCCAAACAAAAGTACGCGGCATCAGACCACCCCAGCAGCCGTTACGGCCGCCTTACGATGATCCTGCAACTCGGTACGTGACTTCGCGCGGGACCGATACCCGATCTGCGAAACCTCTACCCCACGCTCTTTCGCTGCCTGTTCGACCGTGATCAAATGCATGAGACCATCCAACGCCGCCAACACCATGTTGTGCGGATTCGTCGAGCCCAACGACTTGGTCAAAATATCATGGATGCCGCAGCACTCGAGCACCGCGCGCACCGCGCCACCGGCAATTACGCCAGCACCAGGAGCCGCAGGCTTCATGAGCACTTCACCAGCGCCATGCTTGCCAACGATTTC
>JANYFO010000147.1 GCA_025362635.1 Gemmatimonadaceae bacterium
GAGGACGCGCCCATGAAGCGTCGGCTCTTTCCCGCGGTCGCGTGCATCATCATCGCGCTCCTGGTGACGCGGTTGTCAGCGCAAACGCCCGTTGACACCGGTCATGTGGCGGCGAATGTCGGTCGGACTGGGTCCATGGCGTGGCAACCGCAAGTGTTGGGCACACAGGTGAACGTGATTGGTCAGCGATTGGCGCCATTTCATAGCCCGTACGTTGGAGCGAATAGTCTCGTCGCCACGGGCGATCATGGCATCAGTCATGTATACGGCCTTTACCTCGGCGCGCAACCATTTGCGTGGGGTGCGCCTGGCCCGCGGCAAACCCGCCTCGAAGCGTACCTCGATATCGAGATGGCGCGAGGACATGGGGTCAGTCGCGCAACGGGGCTCGCGGGCGTTACCAACGGCGATGTGCTGCGCGCGGGATCGGCGGACCTCGGCAATGGACCGTATGTGGCGCGCATGTTCGTGCGACTTGTGCAGCCGCTTGGTGACGGCGTGCACGCGGATACGCTCGCGCGAATGCCAGACCAATTGGCGCGAGTGACTGCGGCGCATCGGTTAGAAATCACCGCGGGTAAACTTGCCGCGAGCGACCTCTTTGATCTGAACCGCTATGCGAACACGACCCGATCGCAGTTTATGAATTGGTCGCTGTTTCAAAATACCGCGTGGGATTTTGCGGCGGATACACGCGGCTACACCAACGGTGTCGCTGTGGCCTGGATCACGCCACGATGGACATTTCGCGCTGGCAGCTTTCAGATGCCGCGTGAAGCAAACGGTAATAAGTTTGACTCCGACTTGCGGCGCGCACGAGGCGACAACGTTGAATTGACGTACAGTCCGTCAGGTGCACGCGCGCCGATTGTGCGACTGCTCGGTTTCGTCAATCACGCGCGTATGGGCAGCTACACGGACGCGCTCACACGCGCGCTACGCGTTGATTCGGTGCCCGATATTGTTGCGGATGATCGGCCGGGACGCGGGAAGCGCGGATGGGGAGTCAACATTGAGCAACCATTGGCCGACAATGGTGAGACGGGCGTATTCATGCGCGTCGGCTGGAACGATGGCGTAAATGAGTCCTTCGCTTTTACTGAAGTTGATCGACATTTCAGCGTAGGCGCGCAAGTCAGTGGCGTCACATGGCAGCGTACGAATGATCGACTCGGGATGGCCATCGTACAGCACGGGATTGTCTCAGTGCACCAGCGCTACCTCGCGGCGGGTGGACTCGGTTTTCTGCTTGGTGACGGTCGATTGGCGTACGGGAATGAGGAAATTTTCGAAGCATACTACCGCGTGCAACTGGGTTCGGCGGCGCAGATTAGTCCCGACCTTCAGATCGTGCGCAATCCCGGCTACAATCGCGATCGCGGGCCCGCGACGGTGGCCAGCGTGCGCGTCAACCTACGCTACTGAGTCACGCGCATGAGTAAAAAGCGTTTAGGGAATGCAACGCCGGGTGCGCTGCATGATGCTCATCATCACGATCACGGGCACGGGCACGGGCACGGGCACAGTCACGCGCCCGCGCACTTCGATCGCGCGTTTGCCATCGGCATCGGACTGAACTCCGTGTTTGTCGTCGGAGAAGTTGTGTACGGACTCCAGGCGCATTCGCTTGCGTTGCTCGCCGACGCCGGTCACAATCTCGGTGACGTACTGGGGCTCGTACTCGCGTGGGGAGCCAGCGTACTCGCGCGGCGCGCGGCAACGGTGCGCCGCACGTATGGGTTGCGTCGACTTACCATACTCGCTGCGCTGGGCAACGCGCTGTTTTTGCTCATCGTCGTTGGCGGCGTTGCATGGGAAGCGCTGCAGCGATTGTTTGCGCCACAACCCGTGGCATCAACGACCGTCATCGTCGTGGCGTTTGTCGGAATTATTATCAATACCGGCACGGCACTTGGGTTCATGAGCGGGCGACATAATGATCTCAACGTGCGCGGTGCGTATTTGCACATGCTTGGCGACGCGGCTGCATCGGCGGGCGTTGTCGTGGCGGGCATTGTCATCGCGTGGACGGGATGGCTTTGGCTCGACCCCTCTGTGAGTCTGGTGCTCATCGCGCTTATCGGCATTGGCTCGTGGGGGCTATTGCGCGACGCGCTTAATTTGGCCCTCGATGCTGTGCCAACGAATATCGATCCAGTTGCCGTGGAGCGCTTTCTCGGTACGCTGCCCGATGTGCGCGACGTGCATGATCTGCATATTTGGGGATTGAGCACTACGCATGTCGCGCTCACCGCGCATTTAGTGCGACCACACGTTGGCGATGAAGACGTGTTGCTGTCAAACGCGTGCGCGCAGTTGCGGCAACGCTTCGGCATTGAGCACGCGACTTTGCAGTTAGAACGGGGGACAGAAGCACATGCGTGTTTGCTAGGAGAATAAGAGGTAGAGACAAGGGACGAACGTTCTCTGTTTCACCTACTGCTATACTTCGCCGCGACGGTCATGTGTCCGAAGCGTTCGTTCATCGTCCAGCCACCTCTCGCGTGAAGCCCGCACTCCTCGTTTTCGCGCTCGTTTGCCTCGGCGCATGTAACCCTGCAGTCACCGCGCCGGAAGTCGTGCTTGCCACGTTAAAAAGTGGTAGTGCGCAGACGGCAACGGTCGCTCAAGCGCTCGCTGCTCCGTTGGTGGTGCACCTCGCAACCGCCAGCGGACTTTCGGTTGGCGGCGGTATTGTCACATGGGCAATTTTGAGCGGAGGCGGATCACTCAGCGCACCGACGTCAATCTCCGATTCGCTCGGCAACGCACAGGTGACGTACACCGCGGGTACCGTGGCGGGTACCGTGACAATCAACGCGGGGTACAGCGGCACATCCGACATCGCGTTCACCGCGACCGTGGTAAGTAGCACGCCCGCAACGATTGGCATTGTGAGCGGCGACCTGCAAAGCGGTCCGGCGAACACCACACTGTTGTTACCGCTCATGGTACAAGTGAATGATCGGTACGGCAACCCAAGCGTTGGCACGCCGATTGTCTGGTCAATTGTTGGCGGTGGCACACTGAGCGCGACAAATACCGCAACCGATGCGAAGGGTCGCGCACAGGTCACAGTGGCAGCGGGAGCCACAGTGGGAGCACGTACGATCAAAGCGTCATCGGTCAATATTGGTGCGGCCACTTTTTCGGCGATTATCACAAACTAAAAAAGCGAGGCGCAGAGCATAATCTCCGCGCCTCACTCGATTTCTTAATTAACGCGGCACGTTTACGGGCAAACCAACTGACCCCGTGGTAATGCGCGAGTACATGTTTTCGGCACACCATTTTCGGTGACGACGATTGTTGCCGTGGCCGACCCATTGTAGGTGACGACTTCGCGACGCGAAACTGTTATTGGCGCCGCACCAGCGTACGTCATCATCACCTTCATTTCACGAATGACGGTGCCGGCGCTCGGATACGGCATCGTTGCACTCGTTGTGACCACCGGCACCACCAGATTCTTCGTGGTGTCACCAACGACACGGCCTGACGTGAAATTGCCGCGACTTGATTTACCGGTGGTGGTTTCGGTGCCCGCGGATGAACCATTCACAGTTCGCGCGGTGCTGCCCTTTGCGAGTCCCGTTGTGGTACGCGTGCTGCTGCTAGCTAAAACCGTAGAGGCTGACAGGATGGTGGTCGTGTCGCCCAGCAGTCGTCCGCTTGGGCCACGTCCATTACCCCAACCATGATGACCATCAGGTCCGCGTCCACCCGACGTTGTATCGTAGGTCACGGTACCGTTAACCTTCGACTGAATGTTGACCGTATTGGTTGTCACTGAATCAAACGCTTGCTGCGTTGCACCGGCTGCCGTCGCATAGGACGCCGAGCGTGTGGTTGTTAGGCCGTTGTGTGTTTCGGCTGGGCATTCGACACGACCGGTCGTCACGTTGAAAATGCCACTGCATCCGACGCCGCCGCCGAATGGTCCGTCGTGTCCAAAGCCGCCACGTCCGAACGCCATTCCGCCGTTAAATTCGTCGCCCATACCGCCGCCCATCATTGTGCCGCGTCCAAACCCCGCGTCACGACCGCCGCCAAGAAAGAACGCCGCCTCACTGAATCCGAGCGACGTTGTTCCGACGTAGCTGCTGGACAGGTCGCCGTAACCGGCTGGTGTCGAGTTAAGTGCAGCAGCCAGTGCGGCTGTTGTCGCCGCTTCCAGGGAGACTTCTGTCGGACGGTCGGCGCAGGCGGCGGCAAACACGGTCACGGTACTCAGAAGTACGCCCATCCACGTACGCGTTCCCATCGGGTCTCTCCGGAAGTAATGGCAGGGTGACACGGTGAGTCGCGTCGTGCCCGGGGCCATTGGTGTGCTGTACCTGCAGTGACACGCCAGCGAGAAAACACCCTAGATAGGGATTAGGGATTAGGGATTAGGGATGAGGAATTAGGGATGAGGGATTGAAGTGAGCGCGCGACGTACCGCGGGCGCGACTACAGTACCGTAAATCTCGATCGCGCGCATCACTTGTGCGTGCGGCATCGTGCCGACTGTGAGTTGCATTAAGAAACGATCGTGATGAAACAGCTCGTGCTCATACAATATTTTGTCGATGACCGCTTGAGCATCGCCAACAAGAAGCGCGCCTTGCGGTGACCGCATCGCGTCATACTGCGGTCTCGACATTGGTGGCCAACCACGCTCGCGTCCAATGCGACTCATGGTGTCGGCGAATGATGGATACCATTGGTCTGCCGCTTGCTGTGTAGTGTCAGCAATGAAGCCATGTGAGTTGATACTCACCGCCATCGTGGATAAATCGTGTCCGGCGCGCTGTGCGGATTCGCGATACAAATCCACGAGCGGTACGAAGCGATCTGGAGTGCCGCCGATAATGGCGATCGCCAATGGTAGTCCCAATTCGGCCGCACGGATTACGGAC
>JANYFO010000187.1 GCA_025362635.1 Gemmatimonadaceae bacterium
TCCTGCGACAATCGGAGATCAGCGCGGTGATTCCATGGCGTGCGCGCGCCGTTTCGTTCGGCAACTTGGCCGCGATGCGAATTGAGGTACGAGTCGGAACTGATAAATCTGTCAAGATCAGTCCATATCTGTGCCGGTGTACGCATGTCAACCAATCCAGCCGGACGACTTGACGGAATAAGGTTGATTTCGCTTTGGGTGCGCGGAATGTAGATCAGGTCATTATTTGCCGACCCATCGTTGTTCACGTCGCCGGTATAGACATACGAGAACGGACTTCCGGACTGCCCGGTATAGACAACAGACGCCGACGTGGCGGTGCGAGTGCTCCACGCGTGGTTCCAGCTCGCAGTTGCGACGACACGATGCCGGATGTCGAAATTTGAGTACACGAGCGGATACTTGTTTGCTTCGTACAATTGATTGTATTCGACATTTGACTGCGGTGAATTGCGTTGTCCGTTGGCGATGTCCTTGGATCGCCCAAACGTGTACGCGCTTGTGAGATCAAATCCGTCGTCAAATGTTTTGCGCAAACTCGCCGTGAGGTTGTAGCGGTAGCCTTGGTTGGTATTACTCAACACGTACACGGCCGAATACGGATTTGCCACACCGATTGGCGCGATCAAGCGCGATGCTGGATAAATTGGCCGCGGATCCGCGCCGCCCAAATTGCCGCTCGACGTCGGAATATCTTGGTTCGTATACAGAATATCCTTCAACACTTTCGTGTACGACCCTTCCAACGTAAACCGCGTACGCGCCGGCAACTTCATATCGACGGCCAAATTCCCGCGCGCCATTTGCGGTTGCACATATTTGTTGTCGATCAAGTTGATTTCGTACACGTTGCCTTGTTTGTACAGTGCATTAATCGTGCTCTGCTGATTCGGGTCGATGATCAGAGGTACACTGGTCAAGGTCGCGTTGTACGCAGGTCTGTAGTCCACATTGGCAAACTGGATGCCGTTGTTCAGAAACGGATACGCGAACCACGCGAACGGCATGCGTCCCTGAAATACACCAACGCCACCGCGTACGACCAACGCGGATTGCGGCTCGACATCCCACGTGAAGCCGATGCGTGGCGCCACGGTAATCGAACGACCGTAGTCGTTCGCATACTTCGCAAATGGTTGCGCGCCGTCGGCGGACGTGAAATTCGCGAAGGTCGATGCTTGCGACGCTTTGTCGGTGGTGGTCGCTTCGATGCGAACGCCGAGTGAAAGTCGAAGGTTTGATGCAAGCGCGATTTCATCCTGTACGTATGCGCTGGGCGTAAACACGTTGAAGTTGGCGCCCGGCGTGCCACTGACTGCGCTGAGCGTGTTGTTGTTTACGCTGTACGTGGCGCGAATACGGTTTGGCTGCCCCGCGAGGAATGCGGCGAGATTTGGATACTGCCAGCGCCCGTTGTAGGAATTCAGAAATGTGTATTGCACTTTGTACATCTCATTGTGGGAGCCGATAGTTACGGTGTGCTTGCCGCCACTCCACGTGAGATTGTCAGTGAGTTCGAGCGTGCTCGTATGCTGGCGATACACGGCAGACTCACGGTCGCTGCCAGCGTTGATCTGGCCGTATCCAAGATCCGCGATCTCGATTTGCGGAGAAATCTGTGTACCGTATGGCGTGCGTTTGTCGCTGACGACGGAGAAGCCACCAATCAGACTGTTCGACAGGCTGTTCCCAATCTGAGACTTTAGTTCAGCGACTAACCCATTCGTGGTGCTGTGATGCACGAAGTCCTGCGAGGCGAGCTTATTCAGCGACTGCCCACGTTCAAGATTTCCCGCCTCGGCCGATACGAAGTTATCGCGTACCGTGAGCACCGAACTACCGAAGTTTGCATCGATGCGGGCGAGAAATTTCTGACTGTTTGCATTGATCGTATAATTGCTGATCGACCCGGGATCGAAGCCAGTAAAGCCCGCACGTGCGGCATATGATTTGAGCGAGTCGCGCACCAACGCTGCCACGTTTGCCGTGAGCATGGCGCCCGTAGATCCAGGTGCAAACAATACGGGGTCGGTGTGTCGTGAAACCTCAGCGTTCAGAAAGTAGAACAGTCTATTGGTGATCAAAGGGCCGCCGAGTCTTGCCCCGAGCGAATAATTTTTAAATCCCGTGGGCAGTGTACCGGACAGGCCACGACCGATAAACGACGGCGCCTGACCAAAGCTGTACATCGAGCCCATCGTGCTATTGGTGCCCGCGCGCGTCACTGCGTTCACGCTTGCTCCCGTGAAGCTGCCGATTTTCACGTCGAAGGGCGAAAGAGCCACGGAGACCTGTTCGACCGCGTCTAGAGAAATCGGCTGTGTGCGCGCTAACCCGCCGGGCGTCCCTGTCGGTACCGATGCCGTTGAGTTTCCGGACGACTGACTAAAGCCGAACGCGTCGTTTGAACTGGCGCCGTCGATCGTGAAGTTATTGTAGCGGTAATTCGAGCCGGCAAATGAAACGCCATTGCCTTCCGGCGCGAGTCGCGTCATGTCTTGCAGGCTGCGCGACACTGTCGGGAGGTGCTGCAGTACGCGCTCGCTGACTTCCGTACTGGTGCCTGTCTTACGTGCCACCTGTCCGATGTCTGCGGTCACGCCGACTACTGCAAGCTGCACCGACGTGCTTTCTAGCGCGTAATCCCGCGTCGACGACAGACCCAGTGTCACCGACAGATTGTGAACAGCGAGTGCTTTGTAACCAATCGCGGTTACAAGGACCGAATACGGATTGCCAGGCCGCAGGTTCGCCGCGGTAAAGCGTCCATCGTCGTGCGAGCGAATCAGGAGTCGTTGTCCTGTCGGCTCAAAGATGATTGTGATGAGCGCATTCGATACGACCGCACCATTGGCGTCGTGCACCGTGCCGGACAACGAACCACTGGTGATCTGTGCGTTTGTTGCGGCGGAGAACAACGTCACTATGACTGCAGTGCTTCTGATCAGAAAGGAGCGCATGACGCCTGAGCTGGAGAAGGAACAACCGGACGCGCCTTCGACGCCGTGTCATGACATGCCCGGTGGATCAGGGCAGGTTATGATAGGGGAGCGCATCACAAGGTCGTTTTGTTGTCATTTGTGCTATTCTTTGTGGGTTCTTAGTGGACAACGGTGTTGTCGTCGCTAGACAATCGCTGAGTCGTTACTTTCTCGATACGAAAATGCGATTGTGTATTTCGTGCGCTGCTGCAGCGAGCCGTTCACCCGTCTTCGAGCGTCGTCCATGTATCACACCGATCGCATCCTGATCATTGAAGACGATTTTCATATTCGTCGTGCGGTCGCCAACGCCCTGAGTGAGACGGCGCGCACGATCACCGAGGCATCGACCGGTCGTGAAGGTATCGAACGCGCTGCGGCCGATCATCCCGATCTGATCGTCCTCGATCTCGGGTTGCCCGATGGAGAAGGCATTGACGTCTGTCGTCGACTCCGCAGTCAGTCGAGCGCGCCCATCGTCGTGCTGTCCGCTCGACACTCGGATGACGAAAAGGTCCAACTGCTGAACGCGGGCGCGGATGATTATGTGACGAAGCCGTTCAGTATTCCGGAATTTGTCGCGCGCGTGCACGCGCAATTACGTCGAGCGAACTTGTATGGTGCAGCGGACGAAACGACGGTCCTGCGTGTGCATGATCTCCTGATCGATGTCGCGCGGCGTACCGTGATGCGGGGCGAGGACTCGATACATCTCACGCCCGTGGAATGGAATATTTTGCGTGTCCTCGTCACGCAGGCTGGACGCACGCTCACGCATCGACAAATATTTCACGCGGCGTGGGGCCGATCCTTTGGCAATCCACAGCAGCACCTGCGTGTCCATGTCACGCATCTTCGTCGCAAAATCGAACGCGATCCGACATCACCGGAGATCATTATCACTGAACCGGGAGTGGGCTATCGTTGTGAATTGTTACCATGACGTACAGCGCGATACGCCGGTGGCTTTTCTGGCTTGTCCTGTTGATTGTGGTGACGGCGACGTTTCGATCGTTGCGCGGATATTTGGGGCAGGTGCATGTGGCGATCCTTTATCTTTTACTCGTGCTCGTTGGAAGTAGTCGTGGGGGTCGCGCTCTCGGCTTGACATTGGCGGCGCTGTGTTTTGCGTTTATTGACTACTACTTTCAAGCGCCATACGACACGCTTTCCGTCGGTCTCAGTGTTGATTGGGTGACGCTGTTCGCGTTTTTATCGACGGCAACGGTTGCAACCAATCTTCTGGTGCGCGCTCGCAGCGAGGCAGCGGAGGCAAGTCGACGCACCGAAGAGGCGCAGGCGTTGTCCGTGCTTGGCGCTGAGACGTTGCGACACGCAAGTCCAGAAGACGCGCTCATCGCCATCGTCTCCCTCATTCAACATTCGTTGCACATCGCGCAATGCACGCTACATCCGTGGTCCGCAATGCGCGGTCTTGGTGAAGCGCGGAATAGCGTACCCTTGGATGGCGCGAACATCGTGGCGACGGTGGACACCACGGTCGTGGTCTCCACCGCTGAGCAGGGAAGTGCGTTTGTCGTGCGTAGCTTTGGGCGCACAGTGGCAATGGCGACCACGCCCGCAGACGCGGTGCCGTCATCGATGTTTGACGACGTGCGTGTCCTGCTGCTTCCATTGCGCATTGAGCAACGCGTTGTCGGCGTGCTCACTATTGCGGACGTGAAACCGTTGACGTTTGACGCGGCGCAACGGCGCTTCGTGACGGCGCTCGCGTACTTTGCTGCCGTGGCGGTTGAACGCGAGTATCTCGCAGCGGCCACCGCGCATGCGGCGGCTTTGCGTGAAGCGAACCGTCTTAAGGACATTGTGCTTGCATCGGTCTCGCATGATCTTCGCACGCCGCTCACGACGATTAAGGCATTGGCGCAGAGCGAAGCGATGCATGGCAGTGTGCTCGGTATTGCGATTGAAGAGCAGGCGGATCGTTTGTCGCGCCTCGTCAGTGATTTGCTGGAGATTTCTCGACTGCGTGGCCACGACCTGCCGATGGAAGTTGAGGTCAATACGGCTGAAGATCTCATCGGCGCGGTGGTGCGGCAGACGCGCGGAATTCTTGATGGAAAGCGCATTCAGGTGTCGCTGGATGACCGCGCCACCACCCTTGTTGGCAGTTTTGACTTTGTGCACGCGCTTCGCAGTCTCGGCAATTTGGTGGAGAATGCTCTACGTTTTTCGCCGATGCAGGGTATCGTGGACATCAGTGCAGAGCGAACGGATGGCTGGCTCTCGATCAGAGTTGCGGATCGCGGACCCGGTGTCTCGACGAGCGAACGTGAGGAAATTTTTGAACTGTTTTATCGTCGCGAAGGCACGGCGGCGGATGTCGGACACGCGGGAATGGGGCTTGCGATCGCGCGGCAACTTGCGGAGGCGCAGGGTGGAACGGTGAATTACGCTCCACGGGTGGGCGGCGGAAGTGTCTTTACCTTGCAACTTCCGTCAATCGACTTCACAGAGCCGCGTGAGGAGCGCACGCAGGACGAGATGACGTAACGGGATCAGCTACGCCGCGCCTCTGGTGCACGTTCTTTGTCGATTCTTAGTGCCCTCTCAATGTAGGATATGGTCAATGGAAGCGGCGAGAATGCACGCCGCGTCGTACATCCTTAGTCCTCAGATTCGTGTTCCCTACTATGCTCACGTGCAGACTCGCGATGCGCGTGATTGCGGCGGGCGTCGCATCCATCGCGTTTACGTCGTGCAGTGCTCCCGTCGCCGCCGAACATACGGCGATGCCCCTGCCACCAGGCGAAGTGCATTTTGATGCGGACTCGCCAAAGTTGGCGACACTGCACATCGATACTGTGCGCGCGCGCGCAGAACGGGTGCTCGCGACTTTGCCCGCGCATGTTAGTGCCGACGAAAATCATACTGCCCGCGTGCTCTCGCCAGTGACTGGACGCGTGATCGCGCTCTTGGCGCAGCCTGGCGATCGCGTGCAGGCGGGTCAGGCACTCGCGCGTTTGATATCAACGGATGCCAGTCAGGCCAGTAGTGAGGTCGCACGCGCGCGTGCGATTGTGAGCGTTACGGATGCCGCGCTCACTCGCGCCAGTGATCTCTACGCGCATCACGTGATTGCCATGCGAGAACTGGAGCAGGCGCGCGCTGACGCGGCGCAAGCACATGTGGAGGAATCGCGCGCCCGCAATCACGTCACGCAGCTTGGCCTCGCGCCGGATGCCATGGGAATGGACTACGTCCTTCGGGCGCCGATCGATGGCGTGGTAGTGGAGCGCACGGTGAATCCGGGAGCCGAGGTACGACCTGATGCATCCGTACCGTTGTTCACGATCTCCTCCATGAGCCAAGTGTGGCTGACCGCACGCGTGTATCAGAAAGAATTGCCGTATGTGCACAACGGCGTGCGTTTGGTGTTCACGACCGATGCCATGCCCGGTCGTTCGTTTGAAGGTCGCGTGTCGTTTGTTAGTGCAACTCTTGACGCAACGACACGCACCGGGCTTGTCCGGGCAGTCATTGCGAATGCCGATGGTGCGCTCCGTCCGGAGATGTTTGGAGAGGCACGATTGCTCACCGAGGACAAAAATGCGACTCCCGTGGTGGCGACGCGTGCACTGGTTACGCACGGCCGCGAAACCATCGTGTACGTCGAACGTACACCGGGCACATTTGTGCGCCGCGTCGTGCGTGTCGGAGACGATGATGGCACGTGGGCGAGCATTGCCGACGGTTTACGCGTTGGAGAGCGCGTGGTGACCGACGGATCAATTCTGTTAGACGCTGAAGCCAACCACGTTCCCGGATGATTCGGCAAATCGTACGCTTTGCGTTGCGCCAGCGTGTGCTTGTGCTTGGTGCGACGGCGGTGGTCATCGTTGTTGGTGTGCTGGCATTTCGTGGACTGGCAGTCGAAGCGTTTCCGGATGTCGAAGACGTGCACGTGCAGATCATTTCGCAGTGGCCCGGACATGCCGCGGAAGAAATCGAGCGGGCGGTGACGTTGCCGATTGAGCGACAGATGAACGGGCTGCCGCAGCTTTCGAACTTGCGTTCAACGTCAATGTTTGGCTTGTCCGTTGTGACACTCACCTTTGAGGATGGCACTACGGATTACTTCGCGCGCCAGCAAGCGCTCGAGCGTTTGCAAAGCGTGACCGTTCCGCCAACGGTGCTCCCCGGTCTTTCGTCGTTATCAAATTCGACCGGGGAAATATTTCGCTATACTGTTCAAGGCGCGCGCTCACTCACCGATTTAAAGGCGATTGAAGACTGGGTGATTGAACCGGCGATTCGCACCACAAGCGGAATTGCAGATGTGGTTTCATTTGGCGGTCAGGTCAAGCAATACCAGGTTGATGTCGATCCCGCCAAGCTGCAAGCATATGGCGTGACGTTGGCGCAAGTCGAACAAGCAATTGCCGGCGCCAATATGAATGCTGGCGGTGGCTATCTCTCCCACGGTTTTGAGCGGCAGGTGGTGCGTGGCGTGGGACTGTTCACGTCAATTCACGACATTGCCGATGTCGCGATTACCACGCATGATGGGACCGCAGTGCGTGTACACGATATTGGAGCGGTAAGTATTGGTGGCGCACCGCGCGAAGGGATTGTAGCCAAAGACTCGATAGATGATGTGGTCGAGGGCATTGTGTTGATGCGCAAAGGAGAGAATGCGCTGCAGGTGCTCGATCGACTGCGCGTAAAAGTTGCCGATATCAATCGCACGCTGCTCGCGCCCGATGTTCGGATTGTGCCGTATTACGATCGCGCCGCGCTGGTGAAGCACACCGTCCGCACCGTCGAAGAAAACTTGGCGATTGGTGCGGCGCTTGTGCTGCTCATTCTTATCGTATTCCTGGGCGATTGGCGAAGTGCGTTAATCGTCGGAGTCATTATTCCGATATCGCTGCTCTTTGCGTTCATCCTCATGGCGTGGCGCGGCGTCTCGGCAAATCTTATTTCGCTTGGCGCGGTGGACTTTGGCATCATCGTGGACGCTGCGGTGGTGATGGTGGAATCGTTTCTTGTGCGACTCGCACTCGCCCCGCCAGCGACGGCCGAGCAGCTGCGGCGCACCCATGAACACGAGATCGAGGCACCGATTGGTGCGGTAACGCCGAGTATGGTGGTGACCGACGGTGTGGATTTTGCGCGTCGGGCGTCCGTGGAAGCGCGACACCGCTTGGCGGTCATTGCAGAATCGATGGGTCGTCCAATTGTTTTTGCGAAAGCGATTGTCATCACAGCCTTCTTACCAATTTTCACATTTCAGCGTGTCGAGAAGCGCATCTTCTCCCCGATGGCGTACACGCTGACGTTTGCGTTACTGGGTTCGCTCTTGCTATCGCTAACTCTTGTGCCGGTGCTGGCGAGTTTCTTTATAAAGCCAACGCCTGGTGCCGCGGAACCGATGGCGGCGCGCTGGCTGCAGCGTCGCTTTGCGCCGATGCTTGAGTGGGTGCTTCGGCATTCGCGCGCAACGTTGTGGGGAGCGGCAGTCGCGCTGCTGCTCACCTTAGGTATCGCCACGCAACTCGGCACTGAGTTTCTGCCCGCGCTGGATGAGGGCAACATCTGGCTCACTGTGACGATGCCCGTTGGTATCGCATTGGATCAGGCGAAGCAGGTTGAGCGAAAAGTGCGAGGCGTGTTACAACAGTACCCACAAGTTGCGCGCGTCGTCACGCATCTTGGTCGGCCTGACGATGGGACTGACCCAAAAGGCGCGAACAATCTGGAAGTATACGCGGACTTGATTCCCCGCGAACTTTGGGGAGTGGTGCAGGACAAAGAAGAAATCATTCAAAAAATGCGCAAACAGTTAGAGGCCATTCCAGGCATTGACCTCAACTTCTCGCAGTACATCAAGGATAACGTCGAGGAGGCGCTCTCTGGTGTGAAGGGTGAATTGGTGGTAAAGATTTTTGGTCCCGACCTTGCGGTGCTGCAACAAAAGGCCGTTGAGGTGCAGCAAGTGCTCAATGGTGTGCGCGGTGTTGCTGATCTGGGCGTGGATCAGCAGTTTGGCCAACCACAAGTCCGGGTAGAGTTTGATCGGGCTGCGCTCGCGCGCAACGGGATCGCAATGAGTGATGCCGCTGATGCGTTAGAGACCGCGGTGGGCGGACGGGCGGTTACCCAGATGTTGGAGCAGGACCGCGTGTTTGATGTGCGCGTTCGATACGTCGGTGCGTCACGCGATAACATTCGCGCGCTGTCGCAGCTGCCCGTGTACGGTGCGGACGGACATGTCGTTCCGCTTTCGGCGCTCGGACTAATTATCACGGCCGAAGGTGCATCGCGTATTTCGCGCGAAGCAAATGAACGGCGGATTGCCGTGAAATGTTCTGTCCGCGGACGTGATGAGGGTGGTTTTGTGACCGAGGCACAAGCAGCAGTGGCACGTCATGTCACGTTGCTGCCGGGCTATCATCTCGTGTGGGGCGGGCAGTTTGAAAATCAGCGACGGGCGACGCAACGACTCGCGGTGATTGTTCCGACCAGTATCGCGCTGATTTTTCTCCTGCTCTTCAGCGCCTTTGGTTCAGTGAAATATGCCGTGCTTGTGTTGGCGAATTTACCGTTCGCGCTGATCGGCGGTGTGCTGACGCTGTGGATGCGGCACATCAACTTGAGTGTGTCCGCGGCTGTTGGATTTATCGCCCTGTTTGGCATTTCTGTGCAAAATGGCGTGCTGTTAGTTGAAGAGTTCAATCATCGGCGCGCTAACGGACACAACCTGCGTGATGCCGTTCGACTCGGCACGATGGATCGCTTGCGACCGATCACCATGACCGCGTTAATGGCTGCACTCGGCCTGTTGCCTGCGGCACTTTCTACCAGCATTGGTGCCGAAACGACGCGACCGTTTGCCAGCGTGATCGTGGGCGGACTGGTGAGCGCCACGTTACTCACGCTGCTGTTGCTTCCGTTGCTTTACATCATGTTTCACGAGGATCCGCATGTTGAAATTCCGCGCTAGCGCTGAGAGAAGGGTGAGATGGGTCGCCGTGTTGTTTTTGCTCACGGCGTGCACGCCCGCAATGCGCGAGTACGGTCAACGTCCGCAGCCGCTTGCGCGTGATTGGCTAGACACAAAAAAAACGTTGCCGATGGATACATCCGTTTGGCGTCTTTCGACCAACGGCACAGATCTCACAGTGCACGTGTTGGTTCGGTCAAACGGTGTGGGCGGAAAACCACAGGAAGTGCTTTCGCGCCGTGGCATCTGGTATGTGCGCGGTAGGCTTGCGGATACGCAGCGAGTCATCTGCTTTAATCGTCGGCCCGGGCGCGCGGCGTCCTCGTGCATCCCGTTTGTCCTGGACACGATGCGTGATGGACGACTGCGGTTGGTG
>JANYFO010000198.1 GCA_025362635.1 Gemmatimonadaceae bacterium
GCGGTGGCATCGCGCGGGCCGAATGCTCCGTTCGATGAATCAATGGGCGTATTAAGTCCCGTTCTCGCGCGAGCGATTGAAACGCGCCTGCGTCGCGGTGAACAAAGTTTGCTCTTGCTGAATCGCCGTGGCTATTCGGCCTTTATGCAGTGTCACGCGTGCGGACACGTCGAGGTGTGTCCGCATTGCAGCATTTCACTGACCTATCACCGAATCCCTGAGGCAGTGGTCTGTCACTATTGTCAGTTTCAGGAAGCGGTGCCGACGCGATGCCCGACGTGCAAAGTGGATGCAATGCGTCGTCGCGGTTTAGGTACGCAACAGGTGGAGCGCATCGTGACTGAACGGTTTCCTGAGGCTCGTATCGCGCGAATGGATGTCGATACGACGAGCGGCAAATGGGCGCATACCGCCATTCTCGATCGCGTCGGTAACGGCGAGGTCGACATCCTGCTTGGCACGCAGATGATCGCAAAGGGACTCGATTTTCCGAACGTCACGCTCGTTGGTGTGGTCGACGCGGATACAGGCCTCAATTTGCCAGACTTTCGCGCAGCGGAGCGAACATTTCAGTTGCTGAGTCAAGTGGCGGGTCGCGCGGGACGAGGACCTAAGGGCGGCGAAGTGCTGATCCAAACGCGAATGCCGGACACCGCCGCGATACGGCACGCGGTGGCGCACGATTTTCTGGGGTACGTGCGCGAAGAGCTCACGGCACGTCGATCACCCGCATATCCACCATTCGTGTCGATCGCGAACGTAATCATTAGCGGCACTGATCAAGCAGCAACGGCCGCTGCGGCGATCGCGGCAGCCGCGTGGGTGCAGCAATTAGCGCAACACGCGAACGTGCGCGACATAGAGCTTGTCGGCCCCGCCCCATGTCCAATTGACCGTATCAAAGACCGTTGGCGCTGGCATTTTTTGTTGAAATCATCACGCCCAGCGACGATGACTCGCGTAGTGCGGTACGTCGCCGAGAAGTGTCCTCTGGCGCGAGTTGCGGAGTTGCGCCTCGTGGTTGACCGTGATCCGGTGGCACTCCTGTAGCAAACTTCGTCTCTACACCACTAACTTTCGCTACTCACATCAGACCGCATCGAATGTCGTCACGCAGTTTACAAGCCATTCCGCCGTACATTTTCTGGGAACTCGACGCGCGTCGCACCGCGCATCGAGAACGCGGACGCACGCTCGTCGATCTGGGAATTGGCAGCCCAGATCAAGCCATTCCACACGTAGTGATTGAGGCAATGCAGCGCGCCATTGTCGACCGTAAGCTCAGCGGCTATCCAGATTTTCATGGACATCCGATGTTTGTCAGTGCGGCCGCGCAATACATGCAGGAGCGTTTCGGCGTCACGCTTGATCCGACGCGGGAACTCATGGCGCTCGCGGGCTCGAAAGAAGGCATTGCCGAGCTAGTGTTGTCGCACTGCAACGCGGAAGACGTGGTGCTCGTGCCGGAGATTTACTATCCCGTGTACGAACGCGCGACGCGACTCGCTGGTGCAACGCCCGTTTTCGTTCCGATATTTGCCGACGGTACGTTGAACCTCGCAAGTATTTCTGCGGCGGATTTAGCACGCGCGCGCATGCTGATCATCAACTATCCGTGCAACCCAACAACGGCAACGGTTACCGCTCTCGAGCTTGCGAGGCTTGTTGCGTTTGCAGAGCGGCATGCGTTGGTGCTTGTGAGTGATCTTGCGTACAGCGAATTGTCGTACGATGGATTTCGCGTGCCGAGCGTTCTTGAAGTGCCAGGCGCGATGAAGGTGGCGGTGGAGCTGCACACGTGTTCGAAAAGCTTTAACATGGCCGGACTACGGGTGGCATTCATTGCCGGCAATGCAGCGGTGCTGGCAACGCTTGACGCATATCGCGCAAATATCGGATACGGCGTCTCCACGCTCGCACAATTGGCGGGAGCGGCAGCATTTGAAAACCACAAGAGCATCGTGCCGCCAGTTGTCGCGGAATACACGCTGCGGCGCGATGCGTTTGTGGCGTCGCTTCACCGCGGCGGTTGGCATGTCACGGCACCGCACGCCACGATGTATTTGTGGCTTGACGTGCCTGAGGGTTTCGACGATTGGAGTTGGGTAGAGGCGCTGATGGATGGTCCAGGTGTTGTGGTGACGCCCGGACTCGCATTTGGAACTGCCGGACACGGTCACTTTCGTGTGTCGTTAGTGCAGCCGGCCGACGTGCTCACGCACGCCGCAGAAGCCATCACACAACTTGCCGCTGTCGGTGCGGCGAGATAGCTCGCGCGGTGCCGCCGTAGTGTTCGCCACCTCTTTTCACCTAGGTTCTTGATGACCGTACCCGTCGTATCGGACGAGCTCACTGCTGTTGAAGATGTCGTCACACCATTGGACCGCGCGGATGCCCCGGTATCCGTCGTGACCGAACGATTTTTACGGGCTATCATAGCAACGGTGCCACTCGGTCAAATCGAGGAGCTCCATCTCTTCTCACCGCTGCGGTCCGGAAGTTCCGAGACTGGAATCGCCGTAATAGCAGCGCGCGAGGACCTAGTGTCGGCAGCGCCAATGCTGGAGCTTGGATTGGAGGAAGCGGCCGACGCAGACCTTGAAATCAACGCTGAGCAGGAAGCGGTTGACACGGGTCCGTACGCGGGCGATGCGGTGTCGCTCCCCCCGTCTCCACTCCCTGTTCCCGCTTCCCTCAGACACACGATCTCCACCGCGCGCTACCGTCTTGCCATTAAAGGTCCTGATCGTGGTAAGTGGGAGACAGATGTAGTCGCAGAAGCGGAGGCGCCGCTTGTCACCGTCGAAATGGTGGTGCGTGGCGTGCAACGTCGCGCGGGCGAAGATTCCGCCATTACGCGTTTCAGTGCTGCGCAAATTGCCCACGCCCTTCGCGTCGATTTGCCTGCGGCATGATTGACGGTCTCTTCGCGCAAGCTGCACACGACGACGGGCGCGAAGCGTTTCGCACGTATTTGCGCGATCACAACCTGCCAGTAACCGCGCAACGTCTCGCTATTGCCGATGTGATCCTCGGTACCGATCGCCACCTGTCGGTGGAAGACGTCGCGAAACAATTACGTTCGCAGGGTGCGGCAGCAGGCACGGCCACCGTGTACCGCACGATCGAAGTGTTGGTGCGCAGTGGTCTGGTTGTCGAGCGTGATTTCGGAGAAGGCTTCAAACGATATGAAGCGTCACGCGGTGTTCCGCATCACGAGCATTTGTTGTGCACGAATTGCGGCAAAGTTACAGAATTTCGCGACGAGCGGTTGGAGCGCATGACCACGTTATTGGCGGAGACACACGGGTATTCGCGACAACGCCATCGCCTCGTTATCCACGGTCTCTGTAGTGATTGCCAACGTGGCGCTGCGCGTAGCGGCGTTCGCTAACCAACCACCGCACCTAACCAATATTTATTATGGCGCCCCAATCACTTTCCGTGCTGGTCGCGTTTTCTGCAGGGCTGCTCAGTTTCTTGAGTCCCTGTGTGTTGCCGCTCGTTCCAAGCTACATCACCTTTATCACCGGCCTGGGCCTCGAAGACATTTCGCGCGCGCGACGCACGACGCTCGTGCATGCACTGCTTTTCGTCCTGGGTTTTTCGTTCATTTTTGTCGCGCTTGGCGCCGGCGCCACGGCGTTTGGTCAACTCCTTCTAGCGTATCGCACTTGGATTGCTCGCGCAGGCGGCGTCCTCATGATCTTGCTTGGGCTGTGGATGCTTGGAGTGTTGCATATCGGCGCACTACAACAAGAGCGGCGCATACACCTCAGCGACAAGCCGATTGGCTATCTGGGCACCGTGCTGGTTGGCATCGCCTTTGGCGCGGGTTGGACACCGTGTCTTGGACCCACCTTAGGCGCAATACTATTGCTTGCTGCGAATCAGACGGAAATGGCGAAGGGTATTACGTTGCTCGCGGTGTACTCAGCAGGACTGGCCGTACCATTTCTGCTGAGCGCGTTACTCCTCGAACGCTTTCTCGTCTTCTTTCAAAAATTTCGCAGCAAGTTGGGCTTGGTCAATCGCATTGCCGGTTCGTTACTCATTGTAGTTGGTGTCCTCATGTTCACGGGCTGGTTTGAACGACTTGCCGCTATCCTGCAGCCCTACACGCCAGAATTTCTTTTTGAGCGCATGTAGGGCCACAGTACAACATGCTACATCGGGCTACGCGAGGAACGGCGTGACAATGGCCGTCACCTGCGCCTTCGTGAGCGGTTCGTCGAACGCCTCGGTCGCTGCGGCCGTGCCACCGTTGTTCGCCGCATCCGGCAGCGTTGTGATGGTAACGCCACCTTGCACGAGATTGTCTTCGCCGTCGTAAATGCCCTGCGTAAATGCGGGAAGATCTTCGCGGCTATTACCGCTGATCCAACCTTTCTTGCCGCGAAGGCGACGAATCTCCGACGCGTGACGCGCTTCGACGCTATGAATGCTGAGGGCTGCATTCAGTGCAGCCTTGTCGTTGATGAGTCGCGGCGCTTGCCCCTTGTATGCGCGCACCCCGGTGTCCTCAAAAGCCATAGCGAGCGCCTTAAACGTTTCGTACTGCCCAGCCGAGAAGTTGAATCCTGCGACATTACCCTTAGCGGTAAAATCAAAATTCGGTTTCGCACCTGGCGTCGCACCTTTCCCGGTAATCAGCGACTGCAGCGCCGCAACGTGCTGGTTTTCGTGTGCAGTGATCGTTGTGAAAATTGTTCGATCTGCCGCATCGATCAATCCCGACGCCGCGATCCCACGCGAGTAAAACTCGGCTTCGAGATACTCGAGCAACAACGCGAATTGCAGGACGTCAAGTACATCCGATGGCGCTTGACCGTATACGTCCTTTGCCAGTGCGCCTAGTGCGATGGGAATAGATCCCAAAGCCAGCAACGCAGCCGTCGTGCTGCTCATGCCGGCGCCGTGCGCGATCTCAGTGCCTCGCGCGTCGAGAGCGGTAAGGATTTCCGGATCGATCGATTCGATCAACGGGAGCTGCTCTGTCGTTGTCATGGTCAGTTCACCCGTTTCCGTTGGGGCCTTGAATGAATGTCGCGGGCGCGTTGGCAAAGCCGAGCTTGTCGACGACATAACCTTGCGCGGATGCAGCGACTAACGCGGGCTTAAACACGTTGTCGAACGTATTCGGCGCGAAGTCACCCGACTTCGGATTGAGCAAATCACGAATGGCCGACGCGTGCCGCGCCTCGACCGACACGATCTTGCCTGCAAGTGTGAGATAATCCGTCGACGAGATGTACTGCGCCGCACCGTTGTATGCCGCGACGCCCAAATCTTCAAACGTCTTAGCGGTATTGAGCACAGAAAGGCGATCGGTGAACGTCACACCCGGATACGTCGGCGTCGCCGAAAAGCCGTTGGATGCACCGACCGCGGCCTTCAGAAATTCGCGATGCAGTACTTCATGGTACTTGATGTCCTGCAGCACCGTTTTCTCGACGGCTGTCAGATTCGAACTGCCGAAATTCGCTACGACTTTCGTATAAAAGTCCGCCTCAAGCTGTTCAAGCAAATAGGCAAACTGCAACACCGCGATGTCGCCCTTCGCGAAATCGATCGTGAGCGCGCTACCGGAACCCGGCGTGACTGGTGTGATCGGATTCGTAACGCTGTTGTCTTTACTGCACGCAGCGATGACGGTCGGCAAAAATACAACGGCGCCACCCATCGCCATGATCTTGAGCACATCGCGCCTCGTGCGCGCAGCGCCGAGCAGTCCCGGATCCGCAATGATGAGCTTTGGTTTGTCGGACATGTCTATCCCCGTTATTCGTTAACAGTCGCACGCTCGCTGCGCGCACACGCCGCGTTCATTGCGGTGGTCGTCCGCTACGAGTGCAATACAGGTGCCGGATTTCAGCACATCAAACAATTCTGAGCAAATACCTCACAAAATCACGTTCCTGGATAATGACGAGCCACGTACTACTACGTAGGACTCATCGACTCGCTCGCATCACCAGATTCGATAGCCTCCAACAACTGCTGACGCTGTAACAGCCGCGCGTATCGCCCGCCACGCAATACGAGATCGTCGTGCTGTCCCTGCTCAATAATCCGACCATCCTCGAGTACAATGATGTGATCTGCGTCGCGTACCGTGCTGATGCGATGCGAGGCGATCACGGCCGTACGTCCGTGCAATGCATCGCGCAGACCGGCCAGAATCGCGGCTTCGGTGTGCGTATCCACGGCGGACAGCGCATCGTCGAGCAGGACAATTCGTGGGTGGCGCGCCAACGCGCGCGCTATGGCCGAGCGTTGTTTTTGTCCGCCGGACAAGTTGATACCGCGCTCACCTAGTCGAGTGGCGTATCCAGCAGGGAGTCGAGCAACGGTGTCACTCAGTTGCGCGATACCTGTGGCCTCGATCACTTCCGGTGGCGTTTCCCATTCACCGGCATGATGCTCTGCCGTGATGCCAATCGCTGCGCGCGTGTCGTCAAGTCCATAGCCGATGTTCGCGCCGATCGTCTCACTAAAGAGCAGCGACTCTTGCGGCACATGACCGAGCTCTGCGCGCAATACAGAGAGTGGAAGCGTCGAAATCGGCACGCCGTCCAATAGAATTTCTCCTTCTTGCGGATCGAAGAATCGCGGAATGAGATCGATGAGCGCGCTCTTGCCTGACCCAGTGGCTCCAACGATGGCGAGTGTGCCGCCGGCGCGGATGGAGAACGAAACATCGCGCAACACCCACCGCGGTTCGCTCACGCTGTTCTCGTATTGTGCAAGCTGCGCGGCGCCATCTTCGCTGGTGAGGTGCGCCGCCGGATAGCGAAAGGACACGTGCCGAAATTCAAGCGCGCGTCCGCCAGCGGCCACTGGGAGTATGGCGTGTCCATCGTCATGCACCGACACTGGTGTTGCATCCAGCAAAACGATCACACGCGCCATGGACGCCGATGCGCGTTGAAAGAGATTTGTCGTCCAGCCAAGCGCGATCATCGGCCACGTCAGCATCGCGAGATAGATGCCGAAGGCGACGTAGCCGCCAACCGAAATGCGATTGTGGATGAGCAATTGTCCACCAACGCCAATCGTAATCGCACCACCTAAGCCTGCCAGTAGCGCAAATCCCGGATTCATGATCCCGTTCAACTTCGCGAGACGCATGTTCGCATCGAGGTACGCATCACCGAGGGTATCAAAGCGGGCAGACTCGGACGCTTCTTGTTGGTACGCGCGGACCACGCGCACGCCGGTAAGATTCTCCTGCGCGCGCGTCGAGAGCTGACTGAATTGTGATTGCACTGCTTCAAAGCGCGCGTGCACCAACCGACCCAATCGCAGCATCAGCAACGGCAATCCCACCATTGGCAATAATGCAAATCCCGTCAGCATCGGGCTGATGCGCAACATCATGATCATGGCAAACAAACCACCAGCAACGGTGTTGACCAGATACATGATCGCGGGTCCGGCGGCCATGCGCACGGCGCTGAGGTCGTTGGTTAACCGTGCCATGAGATCGCCTGTGCGCCAGCGCACATACCAACTGGGGTCGAGTTCCACCAGTCG
>JANYFO010000200.1 GCA_025362635.1 Gemmatimonadaceae bacterium
TTGTCACGCTCGCCGTGTTGTCAAAATCGAAATTATTCGCCGCGCGACGGAGCGACGCGCTGGCATTCCACAGCACGCCTTGTGTATTCGCTCGCCATGCCCCTTCTATGCTGCGTTCGCCGAATGCGCCGAGGCGCAACGCCACTAAACGCTGCGGCGCGCTCTCAAGCGCGAACACACCCCCAGCCGCTCCAGGACCTGTACCGAGCGGGTCGGCGCCGAGCACCACCGTCGCTGACGCGACTCCAGCCAGCGGAACATCCGAAATGTCAGCAATGCCCGTTGCCGGATCGTTGAGCGGCATCCCGTCGAGTGTTATAGCCACTTGCTCGCGACGTGCTCCTCGCAGCATCAATCCCGTTTCGCCGCGCGCAGACCGAATACCTGAGTACGGAAGGGCGGCGACGAGTCCGTTCATGGTACCGACACCAAGAGCGCGCGCGTCGGCAACTGTTTGCGTTGCGGTTACGCGTCCCGATGACGCGGCAAGACCCAAACGATCCGTGCGCGTCGACATTACGCTCTGCACGGGGAGAAGCTGTGCGGGTCGCGCGAGCGGATCAAGCGCGACGACGATGGCGGTAGTGCCCAATGGTATGTCAACGCGACGGGGTCGATACCCGACGCGCTGTAACCGGACGGCACCCGCCTGCACCGCTACACAATGATCGACCACAATACGTACGCTATCGACGTCCGTCGTCATGCGCACGCCAGCGATTGCCGCACGTGTAGCGGCATCAACAATGCAGAGGTGTGTCGAGTCTGCTGTAGACACCGCTACGAGGAGTCCCACGTGCGCGAGAATTGGGAACGGCATTATTCGCGCGTGTGCTTGGCGGGTGTTGTGGCGCGCGTACGACCCATGCCGCGCAGCGGCAATAATGCGGGCACACCGATCGCGGGATCTCGTGTGATCACCAGCGGCCACTCGTAAACGCGTTCAAGAATTTCACCGCGCATCACATCGTCAACTGTGCCGGCTACCGCTACGTGTCCATCGTGAAGCAGCACGATGTGCGCGGCGAATCGTGCAACAAGATTGAGCTGATGGCTCACTAAGAGGACGGTGCGTCCTTCACGCGCGAGCGCATCCAGCAACTCGAACACCGCCATCTCGTGCGCGATATCGAGAAACGCAGTTGGTTCATCAAGCACCAGCACCGGTGTCTCTTGTGCGAGCGCACGCGCGATGCGCACGCGCTGCCATTCGCCACCTGAGAGTTCATCCGTGCGCCGTCGTCGCGTGTCGAGTGCACCCGCACGATCCAGCGCTCGCTCGACGGATTCGCGATCGGCGTCCGTGAGCGCACCGAACGCGCTCCGGTGCGCATGTCGGCCAAGCGCGACAAATTCGTCGACGCGTAACGGCAGCGATGGCTCTTCCCGCTGCGGAACGATGGCCGTCAGTTTCGCGAGTGCGCGCGCCGGAGTGGTGAGCACGTTTGCATCGCCCACGAGCACGGAACCGCGCAGGAGCGGAGCGCGACGCAACATTGTACGTACCAGCGTGCTTTTGCCGCTGCCATTCGGACCAACGACCGCGGTGATCTGCCCTGCTCGCGCAATCAGCGAGACGCCAGCGAGTGCCAGTTGTGCCCGACCAGCATAGCGTACGGCGATATCGGCGAACACAATATTCGGCGCGCTCGTCATACGGCCAATCGACGCAAGCGCGATAGGAAAAATGGTACGCCAATAATTGCAGTGACTGCGCCGAGTGGGAGGTCGGCTGGTGCGCGCACCGTTCGCGCGATCAGATCGGCCGCAACGACCAATGCGGCGCCATAGAGCGCTGACAAGAGGAGCATTTGCCGATGCTGCCGCGCGCCGAGGGCACGCGCAATGTTTGGGACAACCAATCCAACAAAGCCGATGAGACCCGCAGCCGCAACAGTGGCGGCGGCAAGCAGTGAAGCGACGAGAAAAAGACGGCGCGCGGACCTGTCGACATCGATCCCTAATGCCGCCGCTGGCTCATCGCCGAGGGAGAGCACGTCGAGATCGCGCGCCCACCACACGAGTGCACCGCCTAAGACGCAGAGCGCCACCGCAACGCGCAGCACCGTAGGCCATGTTGCCTCCGCCGCGGACCCCATCATCCACCACAGTGCGTTGCCACGTCGTTCGGGCGATACGTCCGCCAACGCGACGAGAATCATGGCGTTGGCAAATGCGCCGACCACCACACCGGCCATTAACAACAACTTCGCATCCCCGCCTCCGCCAACGAGGCGCGCAATTGCTGTGACGAGCCCGGCGGCACAACCTGCACCAACAAATGCACCCAGTGTGACTGCACCAGGCGCAGTAACGCCGATTGCCATCATGAGGACGGCGCCGACGGCGGCGCCGCCGGACACGCCGAGTAGATATGGTTCGGCTAACGGATTGCGCAGGGTCCCCTGGAGCGCGCCACCACTCATCGCAAGTGCGGCACCAACGAGTG
>JANYFO010000220.1 GCA_025362635.1 Gemmatimonadaceae bacterium
CGCAAGCAAATCCGCAAATCGTCGGAGCGTAGTTTCACGCGCAAGTGGCAACGACGTGGGCAACGGCAGACCAACGCTGCGGTACACACTCGCCATCGCAAGTGCCGCGTCCTCCAACGACTTCACCAACACACCGCGACGCTCTGACCATGTGGCAATGCGTTCGGCGTCAAACATATGGCGCGCGAGTCCGTACACTTCCCCTACATAGCCCGCGACACCGTAGCCTTCCGCATACAGATTGTATGCGGTGAGGTGATCGCTGCCCCGCACGACGACACCTTCGAGATCGCGTCCGTCACGTGTCATTCGGTGCAGCGAATCGATACCGCTCATCACGGCAATGACAGGTAATAAGTCATCGTCACCATTCACGATGAGTTCACCCCACGCGCGATCAACGGGCAACGCCTCAACCGCCCGTCCGTACGTCGTCAGTCGCCCCTCTTCAATCAGGCCACGTGTTTCCAAGTGCGCGACGGCCCGACGATACGCCACCTTGTCGAGGGGAACCGGCAATTCAAGATCGTCCGCACGCACTCCCAAACCCGCGCACGTGAGCGCAACACGCTCCGAATCACCGGCCAATTGGAATTCAGGTTCAGTCGGGCGTAGTGTCTCAAACCGAATGTCGCGATCGCTCAGGATGTACACACGACCGTGCTCCACACGTCCATGCACGCGTCCCGCCATCTGCAAAATTTCGTTCGACCCCAAATGCACGCGCGTCAACACATTCCGCCCGCGATCAATCACGTTGGTAAACCGCGTGTCGTCGATAATCACTGTATCAAGACCCGGCACATTGAGTGCACTTTGTCCAGCCGCTGTCATGGCCAGAAAAAACGGTTTAGGAATGGTGCCTTCGAGAAATGGGCGAATCACACGAATCGGCTCGCCGCCGTGATAGTGCGCAGCTGAGATGCGCGGATAGCGCGCGCGCACCCATTCAGCGGCTTCTTCAACCATGGCCCGTGTTGGCAAGAACATCGCCACACCACGCTGCGATTTTGCGAGTTGTTGCAAAAACTTTTCATCAAGAAAAGCGAGCGGTTGCTTCCGCTCCACCTCAACCTTGGCTGCACGCTTCGCATCAAACGCCGACACCTGCAGAACATCGGCACTGCGTAAATACTGCGAATAAAACGCCGGATCGACCGTGGCAGAAAGCCAGATGTACCGGCATCCAACACGTTTACCAAGCGCAAGGCACAACTCAAGTTCGGCGCTGGTTTGATGGATCTCGTCGACAACGAGCGTGTCCGACGGCTGAATATCGCCATCCTGGAACCAACGCCGAGCAATGCCTGTGGTCACGATCACCACGTTCCACGTTGACGTTTCTGGCGTCGCTTCGCGCTCGCGATTCACGACACCGACACGGAGGTCGATGGTGCCGAGAATGGTTTCGGCGATCGTGCGAATGGCGAGTGTTTTCCCTGTGCCGGTTCCCGCCACGATTCCAAACCCGCTGCCGCTCGCCGCAAGCGTCCGCAACTCCGGGCCCCTCGTACGCTCGAGGAACGTGTCGAGATGCAGGCCCACAGCGAGCTCGATGGTCTCGCAGGCCGCGCGCGTGGGCGCGATGACGATGATACGACCCGTGAGCGGCTTCGCTGCAGCGTAGGCTTCGCGGTCGGGCGGGAGATAGCGGTCTTGAGTTATGCGCACACCGCAAGATATCGCGGGTATACAATTTGAGGCGAACGGCCACAAGTTTATTGCTGTAACTTGATCGACGAGGCCGTGGTGGGATGAACTCTTTCCGGACCGGACGATGAGTGCATCAGACGAAATCGGCGATCGCGCCGAATGGATCGACATTGGCACGTTCGCGACCGGGCTCGATGCCGACATCGCGCGCGACGTGCTGGAGCGCGCCGAGATTCCAGTGTTAGTGCAAAGCAATGCCGCTGGCATTTTTGGACTGGCATTTCAAGGCGCGGTCTCCGGTGGTATAACGCTACGGGTGCCCTCACCCGAAGCGGATCGTGCGCGCGCGTTACTCGCCAATACCGCGTTGGTCGACGAGGATGAGTACGTTGATGACGAACCCATCTCACCCTGACGCCGAATGCCAAGCGCGCGCGACGATCATCTCCTTCGCCTGATTCAGCAGGCGGCAGCAGCGCTAAAATTGTTTCGGGAGCGGCTTCTCCGCGGCGAAGCAACTGACCTGCTCAGTCGCGACATCAGCGTGGCGATCAGCGC
>JANYFO010000245.1 GCA_025362635.1 Gemmatimonadaceae bacterium
GACTCGTGGGACTCGTCGTCGACACGCACACAGGAAACGGCGTGCCACAAGCCGTCATCGTGCAACTCGGCGATAATCGCGTCGCAATTGCAGACTCAGCAGGAGTGTTCAAATTTGACAGTTTGCCCGCTGGCATTGTGCGCTTCATGGTACGCGCGCCAGGGTTTCCATCGGCGCGGTTGGTTGTAGCACTGACGTCCGGCGAGTACATGGAACGACGGATTGATCTTGATTCGACGGCGGCAACAGCAGCGCGGCTCAAGATCGCCGCATCAACGCGCGATGCGGGTGGACAGCCCTTGCCGCTGGTCAGCGTTGAAGCAAAGGCAAGCCTCGGTCCGCGCTATGCAAATTTTGAGCGGCGCCGCGCAACGGGCGCCGGTCACTATTTCACGCGCGACGAAATTGAGAAAGGACAGTTCTCGTCGCTGCAAGACATCGCACGCATCGTGCGCGGTGTCAACGTTGAGTGTGGCGGCGGCGCAGGATGTGCCATTCGCATGGCACGCGCACCAATGCGCTGCGCACCCGAGTATGTCGTGGATGACAATGTCGACAATTATTTTGGTCCAACTGTGCCGGTGCGCGATATCGAAGCGCTCGAGTTTTACACTGGGCCTGCCGATGTGCCCGGTGAGTATGCTGGTCGCAATGCCGGCTGCGGCGTGATTGTGATTTGGACCCGGTCTGGTCCGCCGAAACGACCGAAAAAATAGAAATTACGGCGGTAGTGTCAGCGAGACTGCGTGTTGCCCGTCAACAACCGACAACGTTTGCTCACGCCCGTTTGGCCAGCGCACCCAGAGCGCCGTTGCGCCAATTGGCAGTGCGAGTACGGTGGTTGCGGCGTCCATAGACCAATAGCCACTGCCCGCGTGCAGTTCACGCACCGGCCCACGAATGCCGTTGCTCACGATGCGCATCTGCGCACCAATGGCCAATGGATTGCTCGCGCTTCCTCGCAAATGCACGCGCAGTCCGCGCCGTGCCGCGACGTTGTGCCACAATGTCATGGCCGCGCCATTTTGCGAAACGGCGAGATCGGTGCGCGCATCGCCATCGTAGTCGGCGGCGGCAGCACCACGTTGATCACCCAACACGCGAATCCCACTCTGCTGCACCGTCTGCGCGTGAAACGCTCCATGACCGTCGCCGAGCAGGAGCAGTCCTGCACCGGCGTCAAAGCGCATGGTGTTGATTTCGGTCGGGAAAAAGTTTTGTGCAAGAAACAGATCTTCCGTACCATTACCGTCAAAATCGGCAACAACCACGCCAAACGCGGGCGCGAGCTGCGCGGCTGTCGGGAGGGCATGCGCTTCAAAGTGCGCGCCACGATTGAGAAAAATGGTGTGTGCGAATGTCGTTGCCCCGACACGTACCGCGTGCGGAGCATTTGACCCAAGCAGCGCGTCAACATCGGCGTGCGCGAACATGGCATAGGTCGCAAAGCGTTCCTTCAAACCCGGAATGGCGGCACCAAGTCGTGAAAACGGATCGAGTGGCATTTCGCGTGACGTGAGCGAGTCGGCGCGCGCAAAAATCAACGCGAGGCCCGATTTTGGCACGTTTGCGACCACGATTTCGTGCGGTCGCGACATCGACGCGGTCCAAGGAATATTGCGCCCCCAACTGGTCGCGACGATATCAAGGCGACCGTCACCGTCGAAGTCGCCAACCGTGACGCCGTTCCATCGGCTCGTCAAATCCCCCATTCCCCACGCCTTTGTCACATCACGCAGTCGTCCGGCATCGTTGTGCAGCACCCGTATTGGTCCCCACTCCGTCGCAAGAATGAGATCGGGCTTTCCATCACCGTCAAGATCCGCAAACACCGCACCGGACACGAGTCCCACCTTGGAGAGCACGACTGCGTTCGCCGTATCGAGCGTGAATGAACCATCGCGCCCGCCCAAGTACAGTCGCGAGGGCGCTGGTAACGGCCACGCACCGGGAATGACGCGCGCACCAACAAACACATCCAACACACCGTCACCGTTGACATCGGCCATCGCCAGTACGCCCACACTCGCGGTATCACCGGCAATGAATGGAGTAGGTGCTGCCGTGTGCGTTGCACGCGCGGTGAGCGAATATTGCACAACCGCCGGGACATGCAGGGCATCAGTGGCTGATGCGGCCTCGTAGCTGGATTGTCCGACGAGCAGCGACAGTGCACCGTGCGCATCAAACAACGGAAGCGTCGTCGTGAGATCGTACTTTTGCGTCACCGTTGATCCGGGAAGCCGCGTAAACCGATCACCGCCATTGTGTAAGACGTTCAGCGTGCCGCCGCGGCCGCTCGTGAACACGAGATCGTCGCGTCCGTCGCCGTCGATATCAATCCAGCTGACACCAGGTCCGAGTTGACTGAGCCGCGAAGGTAACAATGGTTGCCGACGAAAATCGGCGTACACCGAGTCAACGTGCGCCGCACCGTGTAGGAGGTCCGATGCGTTCGCAAAGAGCGGCGTCGGGTGCACAGCGTTTGCGATGGGCGCCGACGTCGATGTCAGGGCAGCCGACGCTTCGTCAATTTCGTACAACCGATTTGCGCGCGCGTGGACGATGCTATGCACCCCATTCCGCCACCGCACGTCGAGCACGCCGCCACTATCCGCATTCAGAGCGAACGTGAGTTGCGCATCGCTGCCCGACAAGTAGTAGCCGCCCGACGTCATTTCGCGCGATTGGTGCGGGAGTCCGCGTGATCGCACGGTGACAACGGCACCAATGCCCTGCGTATTCGGCCGCGCGCCCCGCAGCCGCACGCTGACCCGCGGCGCGACGCTGGTGTTGCGAAAAATTACTGCAGGCGCATCGAGTCGGGTGACCACAACATCCAGTGCGCCATCTCCATCGAGGTCGGCGAGAGCGATCCCCTGGGAAATTGCGCTATCCACACCAAACCCCCACGCACGACTCTCGTCGTGAAACGTAAGATCACGTCCATTGCGCAACGCGACGCTTCGCGTCGCCAGTCGCGGAAATTCTTTTGACTCACGATTCCATGGCACGCGCGGAAAGCTGTTCCGAATACGTTCGTACGGATCGGCGTCGCGCACGTCATAGCGATGACCATTGACGGCAAGCAGATCTTCGTAGCCATCGAGATCGACGTCGAGAAACGCGGAGCCCCAAGTCCAGTCCGTAGCGGTGACACCGGCAAAGTCGCCGATCTGCGCCCACGTTCCGTCGCCGCGCGACAGGTGCAGCATGTTGCGCATCCACTGCGTGCGCTCCGGTGATAAACCCACCGACTTCGGCAACGGCGTATGCGTGGGAATCTGCTGTTGTTGCGCGGCGAGCGTCGGCGCCAACATATCAGAGGTAAAAATATCGACATGCCCGTCGCGATTAATGTCCGCGAAGTCCACGGACATGCACGTATTGCTGGTGACCCGCAACGCCATTTGTGGCGCTAATTGGAAGTTGCCTTTCCCGTCGTTGAGCCAGAACTGGTCCGGATCCTCAAGGTCGTTACACACGTACAGATCAGGTGCACCGTCGCCATTGACGTCGTAAAACCTTGCCGCGAGCGTGAAGTAGTCGGCATCGGTTGTGACTGGTTTTCCATGCTCGTCACGAAAACGCGGGCCCATCACCGGCGAGCGCGTAAAGTGCCCCTTGCCATCGTTCAAAAAAAAGAGATCGGGCTCCGCACGTTGAGAGCGCATGAATCCGCCGAGGTCGGGGCGTGCCTCGACGCGATACTCCCTTTTCCATTCGTCGACGACCGTAACACTATCGCCGACTTTCCTCAGCACTTGGTCAAACGCTCGCGCCTGCGGAGGATAGGCATCGAGGGCATTGTGTGTTTTGTACGTAGCCACATACAAATCGAGCGAGCCGTTGCCGTCGATGTCGGCCAGCGTCATGGTGGTGGCCATATAGCCACCAGAAAGTCCACTGCTCGCGGTGGCATTGGTGAAGTGTCCAAGCCCGTCATTTGTAAAAAGCAGAACCGGACCGCCAAACGTGCCCACAATGAGGTCAAGGTCCCCATCGCCGTCAACGTCCGCCAACACCGCACTTGTTGTGGCCACACCGCGAAAATCGAGTCCACTTGTCGTGGTGACGTCGGTGAAGTGCATGCCACCGTCATTGTGGTAA
>JANYFO010000265.1 GCA_025362635.1 Gemmatimonadaceae bacterium
GGGGCACACGTACGAAAAAGATGGTGCGCTGTTCTTACGCACTACCGATTTTGGTGACGACAAAGATCGCGTGATGAAAAAAAGCGCCGCGAAAGGCGGTGACTACACCTACTTTGTGCCCGACGTTGCCTACCACGTCACCAAATGGGAGCGCGGCTATCATCGCGCCGTCAATGTGCAGGGGGCCGATCATCACAGCACCACCACGCGTGTGCGCGCCGGACTGCAGGCGTTGAACATGGGCATCCCGATAGGCTATCCCGAGTACGTGTTACATCAGATGGTGACGGTGATGAAATCCGGTGAGGAGATGAAAATCTCCAAGCGCGCCGGTGCCTATGTCACCGTGCGAGACCTCATCGACGAAGTCGGGCGCGACGCGGTGCGTTTCTTTTTCCTGATGCGCAAAGGTGACTCGCAGCTCGTGTTTGATGTGGATTTGGCGCGCAGTCAATCGGAGGAGAATCCGGTGTACTACGCACAAATGGCGCATGCGCGAATGTGTGGCATTTTTCGCGTGGGCGACGTAGACGCGGCATCGGTGAGTGCGCATGGCGTTGATCTCGCCGTGCTGTCCGAGCCGGCGGAGCAGGAGCTGATCAAACAGTTGCTGGATTTTCCGGCGATGGTGCGTTCTGCCGCCGACCACCTCGAGCCGCATCGTATTGCGGGCTGGCTCTTAGAAACGGCGCGTGCCGCGCACACTTGGTATCACAAGCATCATGTCCTCGGAGAACCCGAGGCGATCACGCGTGCGCGTCTCGTGTTGGCGCGCGCCACGCAGCTCGGCCTCTCGGCCGGTCTGCGCGTCCTTGGACTTTCCGCGCCGGAGCGCATGTGACCGTTTTGACTCCTAGTGCTGTGCTTGTGGTTGGCTCGGTCGCACTGGATTCGGTAGAGACGCCGTTTGGCAGAGCGGACGATGTTCTTGGTGGATCAGGAACGTTTTTTTCGTCGTCGGCATCGCACTTCGCACCGGTGCAGTTGGTTGGTGTAGTCGGTGATGACTATCCGGTCGACAAACTGCAACCGCTCGCCGATCGAGGCGTCGACCTCGCCGGTCTTGAGCACGCTACCGGTACAAGCTTTCGTTGGCGCGGACGATATCGTCACGACTTGAATTCTGCTGAAACACTGGAAACACATCTCGGTGTCTTCTCAAATTTTCGTCCGAAAATTCCAGAACAATTTAAAAACGCGCCGTTTGTTTTCTTGGCCAACATCGATCCACGCTTACAACTGCAGGTGTTGGAGCAAGTAAATAAACCGCGTTTGGTTGCCTGTGATACGATGAACTTCTGGATTGAATCGCGCCGTCCAGAACTCGTTGAGCTGCTTGGGCATGTAGATCTCATTACACTGAACGATGGCGAAGCGCGTCAGCTTACCGAGCGCAACAATTTGGTGCAGGCCGCGCGATGGATCATGGAAAGAGGTCCACGCTATGTGCTCATTAAAAAAGGCGAGCACGGTGCGTTCATGTTCACGCCGAGCAGCATCTTTTTTGCCCCAGCGTTTCCTCTCGAATCGGTCTTCGATCCAACGGGTGCCGGTGATTCGTTCGCCGGCGGATTTATTGGCTATCTCGCTGCGACCGGCGACTTGAGCGAACGTTCGATGCGACGCGCTGTGGTGGTTGGATCGGCGATGGGATCGTTTGCCGTCGAAAAGTTTTCGAATGCGCGTCTTCTCGAAATCACTCGTGCTGACATTGAGGCGCGCGTGCAAGAAATTGCACAACTCGTTGCGTTCGACGCGAAACTCGAAGAGTGACGATGTCTGGTGGCGATACTGCGTCGCACCACGCCATGGATTATAAATCCGCCGGTGTTGACATTGAGGCAGCGGAAGAGTCAAAGCATCGGTTAGCAGCGCACGTACAATCCACGCTCACCGCTGGAGCGCGTGGGGCCTTCGGCGGATTTGGTGGCATGTTTCGCGTGCCTGAGGGCTACCGCGCACCGTTGCTCGTGTCGAGTGCCGACGGTGTCGGTACCAAAATTAAGGTGGCGATCGAAAGTGGGCGTCACGATACGATCGGACACTGCCTCGTCAATCATTGCGCGAATGACATTCTTGTGCAGGGCGCCGTACCCATGTTTTTCCTTGACTACGTAGCGTTTGGGAAACTTCATCCACACGTCGTCGAAGCCGTTGTCGCCGGCGTGGCCGCCGGATGTCGCGAGAATGGATGCGCGCTCATTGGTGGTGAGACGGCCGAAATGCCTGGTGTGTACACGCCGCCCGACTATGATCTC
>JANYFO010000277.1 GCA_025362635.1 Gemmatimonadaceae bacterium
GTGACGTTGGGCGTGCGTCGTGGCGCGCGCAATTCGATGTGTACTTGGGCTGGTGCGGCGGTTGCGGGCGCAACGGTGATTCCCAGCGAGTCTCGCATCTCGATGTGCAAGCCGTGATTGCGGGGTGACTGGAGTGGTCCAGCCACCGGTTGAACGACGTCCCACCCGGTTCCGCTCCAGGACGTTCGACCCAAGTACCACCCGCCGTCGCTGGCTTGGTACAGCGCGAGTCGCGTGCGTCGCGCCACGCGGACTGGGGTGCCGAGCATCACCGATTGTGGAAGGGTGTCACGAAGCGTGAGCCGTTGGGTGCGCGCTGATGGCGTCGCCGAACCCAGAAGCTGCGGGGATGCGTTGCAGTTACGAGTGGTGCTGATGTTGCCCAGCGTCGAGCGCATGGCGATCGGATCTGCGGAGATTCCGGTGGCGGAGCGCCATGCAATGACCGCGTCGCCGGACTGTGGCGCGACATTCCAGCTTGAACGTGCGGCATCTGCGTTGCTTGTTGGGAGCAGGTGCAGTTCGTTGCGCGGGGTGCGAGCTTCGCAAACGATTCCAACACCGACCGTCGCGTCAAATTCGATGGCCGTATCGCTCCAGGCGCGGATGTCGGTTGCCGCGAGTGGACGCAAGTCACCGGCGAGCACTGCGGTCGCATGTCGCAGTTCGCGCGTGCCCGTGATTGCGTTGTCGCTGTTGCGCGCAAGGCGATGCGTTTCGAGCAGTACGAGAGCGCCTATCGCGCCAATGATGGCGAAGATTGGTAAAGCGACCAGGAGCTCGAGAAGTGTGGAAGCACGACGCGGAGTAGTCATGGGCAGACGCGACCTACGCTGAGCGCGAGGTATTGCGTGTCACGTCGCGCGAATGGAGACGGTTGTAGGCGCGCGGTCACCGTTCGTAGACGGAGCGTTTGTGCGCTGCGATCGGCGAGCGTCAGATCGATGCGTGGCGTGTGCATGACGGAGGCCACGGTGGTGGAATCACACGGCGCGATGAGTGCTTGATCGGCTGCGGAGGCGGCAAAGGCTTGCGCGCGCGCGACCAAAGTGGCGTCGTCGCCGAGCGATGCGGTGGCCTGCGTCGCCGCGGTGAGCGCGAGCGTGGCCACTGAGAGCATGAGCATGGCAACCATACACTCTACGAGCGCTCGACCTTGGCGGCGTTGGTATGGGTGACTATTTAAGGAAGGGAGCATGACACGAGTATGCGTGTCTACGCTGCCCAATCCGTCATCAAAACATTTTGTGACCTACGATTGCATTGCGATGGGTTTTAGTCCGGTCGCGTGCAGCGGCAACAGGATCACGAACGCCGCGCCGCCTTCACGCGCACGCTGCACCCAAACCGTGCCACCGAGATTTTCTATCGTGCTTGCGACAATAGCGAGACCGAGCCCGGTTCCCTTGCCGGGTTGCTTGGTGGAAAAAAACGGTTCGAAGATGCGTTCTTCGTCTTCGGGCGCGACGCCTGTGCCGGAATCTGCAATAACCACTTGAAGAAATCGCGGCGGGGCTTCGCTTCGCGCCAGCCAAGCCAACGCACGGCGGCTTGGGTGGTGCGCCCATCGATCAGCGGGTTTATCGGTCCGTCGTTTTTCGGAGGCTTCGTTAAAATCGCTCGCGTCCATAATACGTGAGCGGAGCACGATAAGCCCTTCGCCGTCCATTGCGTCGACCGCATTAAGTAGCAGGTTTACGAAAACTTGTTCGAGATCGTGACGTTCGGCGTAGACGGTTCCGTACGCTGCGTCGAGCTCGCTGGACACCGTGAAGCGTCGCGTCAACCCTTGGTCGGCCAGGAGGCGCAAAACATCGCGGATGACTTCATCGATTTCAACCGGCTTCGGTGTAAGTCGTCGGGGGCGAGCGTAGTCGAGCAAGCCGCGCATAATACGGTCGATGCGACCAATTTCGTGTTCGAGTGCATCGAGGGGTTCAACCGTTCCGGGCATTTCGCCAACGCGCATGCGAAGCACGTGCGCGTAGTTGGCGATGGCTGATAACGGATTGCCAATTTCGTGCGATACTCCTGCGGCGAGACGTCCCATCGTCGCGAGTTTTTCAAC
>JANYFO010000286.1 GCA_025362635.1 Gemmatimonadaceae bacterium
AACCAAATCACACCAACACGTTCGCCGCGATCGGCAAGCGCGGTGGCCGTGCCAGCAATTGATCCGGCAGCCAATGAATGATCGCCGCCCAACACCAACGGCCGCACCCCATCCCGCACCGCGGTCGCCGTCAGCCGCGCTAAGTCCGCACAGACATCCGTGATTGCGGCCATTCGCGCAGTGGGTTCCATGGGCAGTGATGCGCGATCTGGCACCGTAATATTGCCGGTGTCATCCACCTTTAAACCCAAGCCCTGAAGCAACTCGCTTAGCGGCGCGAGTCGCATCGCCGATGGACCCATATCGACCCCGCGTCGACTCGCGCCCAAGTCCATCGGCACCCCGATGAGCTGGACGTGCTGACTGATTTTGGGCGCGACGGCCCGCCGCGATACTGTCGCCGTTGCTTCAAACGCATCAAAGACGGTGGTAGGCATGTCCGGAAATTGCTCGCGGGTCATGTTAGCAACAAGCGTCATTGATTATCAATTATGTGTGCATTTGTAGCGTAATGCAGGCTATCTTTGACAATATGTACAAGGGAACCCGCAAAACCAACGGAAATGGATAGCCAAGACCATCGCCTCATTTCGCTCCTGCGCGAAAACGCACGACTATCCGTCGCCCAACTCGCCAAGCAGCTCAATGTGTCGCGCGGCACGGTGCAAAACCGCATCGACAAACTCGTGGAGCAGCGCGTGCTCTTGGGCTTCACCGTCCGCACCACGTCGGAGGCCGCTGCCCATCGCGTACGCGCCGTCATCCTCATCAGCGTCGAGGGCGATCGCTCTGACGCTATCCTAAAAAGTTTGCGCGGCTATCCGGAAATTCGCGCACTCCACACCACCAACGGGCGTTGGGACATCGTGGCCGAGTTGGGCACGGATAGTCTGGAAACATTCGACGAAGCGCTGCGCAGTATTCGTACTATTAAAGGCATCTCAAACTCCGAAACCAGCCTTCTTCTTTCTACGCACAAGGTCTAGCCGCTCGTACACTCGCGCTGTGCAACAAACGCAACGACGCGCCTTTTTCAAGGAAAATCGTCGTCCGCGCTGGCCGCGGTATTTGCAACAAAAGTCCTGTTCGAATGTTTATTGTATGCAGGTCACGTAGCGACGCTTACCGTCTGTTAGAACACGAGAGCATTGTGATACCAACGCGTTTCGAAGACCATGAGCAACAGCCACATCACGAAGCGCATTTCACGGGGAGTGAATCCGTGCGAGATGTCGTGATCGGCATGTCCGACGGGCTCACCGTGCCCTTCGCCCTCGCGGCGGGTATTTCCGGCGCCGTGGCCGCAACGTCACTCGTCGTCACCGCCGGCCTCGCGGAAATTGCCGCTGGCTCGATTGCCATGGGGCTCGGCGGATATCTCGCCGCGCGCAGCGCTGAGGAGCACTACCACAGCGAGCTCGCGCGCGAACGGCAGGAGATCATCGACAAACCTCACGCCGAGCGCGCGGAAGTGCGCGAGATCCTGGTGCAGTACGGGTTGACGGAGGATGAAAGCGTCATCGTGATGAACGGACTTGAGCGACGTCCGACCGCCTGGGTGGATTTTATGATGCGTTTCGAGCTCGGTCTTGAAGCGCCTGATCCAAAGCGTGCCGTGCGCAGCGCCGCAACGATCGCGGGCGCATACATTGTCGGCGGTTTCGTGCCGTTAGCACCGTACATGATTTACACCGACACGCCACAACGTGCGCTGCAAATCTCGGTGGTCGTGACACTCATCGCACTCGCCGCATTCGGATGGCTGAAAGGTCGCTTCACCGGCGTTTCTCCGTTCAAAAGCGGGCTTCAGACCGTGACCATTGGTGGATTGGCGGCCGGTGCGGCATTTACCATCGCCAAGGCCATCCAGAGAGGCTAGATCTGGCTCCAAATCCATGAATTGTCGTGCCTTGTGTCCTCGTGGAGCGTCGCGCGTCTTGTTCATATGACCAAACTGCTCATCACGCTCAGCACGTTCATTCTCAGCAGCCTCGGGTGGTATGCGGGGGAGCAGTTTGGGATCTTCACCGCTTTCGCGTTGTCGATGGTGGGAATGGCATTTGGCGTGTACCTCGGCAAGCGACTCGCGACGCATTGGGGTTTTTAGTACTGCGCATCGGCTAGACGTGACGTGACGCGGCGACCAGCTTCCCGCGATGCTTTTGCAATCTCAGCCGCGCCGTCGATTTGCCGCAGTGTCACTCGCCCTCGCACTCGGGGTCGCAGTTTATCCGCACCGCGCCTCTGCGCAGGGCGCCTCGACCGCACGTTTGCTTCGCGCAAGCGACATTGACACCATGCGCGTGCGTGAGGACGGCGTACGAGTGGCCTACGGCAAGGATTCCTTGCAATACGGCGACTTACGAATGCCACGGGATGGGCAAGGCGCGAAAGTGCCGCTTGTCATTCTTATTCACGGTGGCTGCTGGTTCTCCCCCTACGCATCGTTGCGCAACACGGCGCCGCTGGCGCAAGCACTTGCCGATGCTGGCGTTGCGACATGGAACGTCGAGTACCGACGCTACGATCAGCCAGGTGGTGGTTGGCCAGGCACGTTTCGCGATGCGGCCGATGCGGCCGATTTTGTCCGCACACTCGCCACGCGCTACGCGATCGACACCACCCGAATCGTTGCTGCAGGACATTCCGCTGGTGGACATCTCGCGCTTTGGTTAGCAACGCGCCACGCCCTCACAGCGGCGAGTCCGCTTGCGGGCGGCCTGCCGTTAGCGTTGCGCGGCGTTGTCTCGATTGCGGGTATTACGGATTTGCGCGAGTTCTACAGTCGAGAAAAAAGTACGTGTGGCAATGCGGCGGTTGAATCGCTGTTGGGCGGCGCTCCGGATGACGTAGTGTACCGCCTGCGTGACGCGTCACCTATTGATCGTTTGCCGTTGGGCGTTCCTTCAATACACATCGCCGGCGATCGCGATTTCATCGCGCCGAGCATCGTACGCGAAGCATATGCTGCAGCAGCGCGCGCGAAGGGCGATCGCGTGAATATTGAAACCATTATCAACGAAGGACACTTTGAGGCCATTGCACCATTGCATGCCACCGGACGCGCTGTGATAGCGGCCGTACTACGTTTGCTCGCGCCAACAACGAGAGATTGAATTCAATGTTTGGACAACAACGACAGACCCAACTCTATCTCGACGGTGTTGCCGGACAACGTCCGCGCGTACCCGTCTCTGAGCACGCGCTCGAAGCAAAAGCCGTTTCGATGATGACGGCGCGTGCAGCCGCATACGTGCTTGGTGGGGCGGGTCGTGAAGACACCATGTCGGCGAATCGACGTGCGTTCGACAAGTGGCGCATCGTGCCGCGCATCTTGCGCAACGTTGAACAGCGAGACACGCGTTGTCAGCTGTTCGGCCTTGAACTGCCGATGCCGATGCTGACCGCGCCGATCGGCGTGCTAGAAATCGTACATCGCGACGCCGACCTCGCGGTCGCGCGTGCCGCGCACGCAGAGCGCATACCGATGATTTTTTCTAATCAAGCATCCGTTGCGATGGAAACGTGCGCGGCAGCAATGCAGGAAACGCCACGTTTCTTTCAGCTGTACTGGTCACGCTCCGACGATCTCGTTGCAAGCTTTGTGCGGCGTGCGGAAGCATGCGGATGTCGTGGGATTGTGCTCACGCTCGACACCACCATGCTCGGCTGGCGCCCGCGCGATCTCGACCTCGCCTCGTTGCCATTTTTGCGTGGCATGGGCATCGCGCAGTACACCTCCGATCCCGTGTTTCGCCGCGAACTTGCATTACCAACAACCGAGGGCGCGTCGCGCACGCGCGTCAACCTGCACGTGCTTGGCGTGTTGCGTGATTTGCTCCAGCGCACACCGGGCCCGTTGCTTGAGAAATTACGTACAAGTTGGCCTCGCAAGGCCGTGCGACGGTTTGTCGCGACGTACTCGCGACCATCGCTGCAATGGCCCGACCTCGCGCGCTTACGGGCCATGACATCGCTGCCAATTATTTTGAAAGGTGTGCTGCATCCGGATGATGCGCGGCTCGCACTTGAGCACGGCGTGGA
>JANYFO010000289.1 GCA_025362635.1 Gemmatimonadaceae bacterium
CAGCCGGCAAGACGGTCGCCATCGGAAAGACATCGCCGAGCGGAGCGAAAGCTAACAACTTCCAGGCGCCGGCATTGCGCTTCCATGCGCTGAGATATCGCCCCACACGCAATGGCGCGGTCGGCACGCGTTGATCGCGCGAGAATAACACACCCCACGAGACGCCGAACTGTCCATCGTTGGACACGTCAACAAGTTCTGGTGTCATCTCGATTTGCAAAAGCGCAAATTCTTTCTGCGCGAGCAATAGGCGCGCTGACGCAAGCTTGCCTCGTACAATCGGTGCGCCATCCCACACCAGCACCACTTGACTGTCGACGACCGTACTGAAGGCGGCGGCAAGGCCCGTGCGCGCCATCAACGCCGAGAGTTCCGCGATGGCCAACTGCAGCGAGGCGCGAGGCGTGATGGTTTGCGCGTGAACGACCCGTGGTGCGGAGAGTCCCAGCACCAGCGCGCACACGAGCAGCGATATCGCACAGTGACGGCGCACTATGGCGACACGCCGCCAATCACCCGTTTAAGGATGGCACCGCGCGGAAAACTTGTCGTCGCTTCAGCACCGTTGATGACATAGATCTGCGCCGCGGGTACGCTACTGGGATAGCGTTGCACAAAAGTCTGTGCCGTCATTGTTTCTGGCAGCGTGACCAACTGCACAACGGCTGGTTGAACGTTCAGGGACGCAGCGTCAGTTAATGCACGAAAGGACCGAATCGCGTTGTCGATTGCATTCGTGTGTTGCACCGCACCGACAGCGCTCATGATACCCACCAGCAAGTAGGTCGTGTTCTGATACTGCACGCCCGCGGCGATGCCTTTCAGCGTGCCGTCCTGCGCTTGCGCATCAAACTGTGCGAACACCGCAGGTAACCCGTTGATGGTTGTTTGCCCGCTCTGCCGCACGGTAATGCCTTGCTGCCCGACAAACTGTTGCACGGCTTGCGTTGGTGTGCCCTGGCCCGGGATCAGTTGCAATTGAGCCGCATTATCGCTGCTCTGCGACACAACAGCTTCCGGCATGTTCACGCTCTTCCATCCATTTGGAAAATCCAATTGAAAGCGAAGATCCGGGTGCAAAAATCGTGTGCCTTTGAAATAGCCGAGGCGCGGATTTTCGCCGAAGACCATGCCGTCAACAGTTTTGAGGAACGCCTCACGATTGACCTTGGCATTCGTAAGCGATCCCGGCGGAAGGGCCGCGACTTTTTTCTCCGCAACCTGCACACGATTGCCGGGATCAGGATGCGTGCTTTGCCACTCGGGAATCCGCGCACCACTTTCACCGGCGAGTCGCGACAGTGTTTTGAACACCTTCGGCGCTTCACGCACATCGTACCCCTGCGCCAACGAGTAACGAAAACCGAGCGCGTCAGCCTGCGTTTCGTCGTCGCGTCCAAACTTGAGGAATAGCAGCGAGGCGCCGGTGCCAAGCAGGTCGCCATACTTCGCGACTTGCGGAGAAAGCACGCTACCTGCGGCGAGTCCAATCTGTGCGACTTGTTGTTTGCTCATCGATGCGACCGTGTGCTTCGCCGTCACGTGCCCGATTTCGTGCCCGATCACTTCAGCCAGCTCGGCTTCACTATTGAGGTGCGTCAGGAGGCCACGCGTGACGAAGATGAAGCCACCGGGATAGGCAAACGCGTTGACGGCAGCATCGTCGAGGAGATGAAATTCCCATGGCAAATTTGGTCGTTCTGACTTCGACGAAATCTGTTGTCCAATGCGACGGACCATCGCTTGCGCGTCCACCCGATTGGTTTCGCCGACGCGCTTGAGATCTCCCTGCGAGGCTTCGCGCCCCATTTGTATTTCCTGCGACTCTGAGATCAAAGAAAGCTCGCGTCGTCCGGTTACCGGATTGGTGGCACAACCGACGACGCCTATAGTCAATGCGGTTGTCATCATGATCGCTGTTGTTCGCATATCGAAAACACTCCTCAGGGTGATACGGCCGATTCAGGAACGTTGGCAGGAAACGTGATGCGAGAGGTGACTTAAATTATGGTGTGATTGTTCTTCCCAACATTGTCGTAGCATGTTCTGCGCCAGCAGGACACAGGCGACGGCCATCACCGTTCACCGACCTCCCCGTGCACCCTCTCAATTTTCGAAGTCGCTGGCTGTATATCGCCGTGACCGTATGTGTACTCCCGCTGTCCACCGCGATTGGGCAAAGCACCGGCACTATTAGTGGTCGCGTCATCGACGCCGACAATACGCAAGCCATCGTCGCCGCGCAGGTTATCGTCGCCGGGACGCCGCTGGGACGCGCAACGGGCGAGGACGGGCGGTACCTGCTCGCCAACGTGAGTGTCGGTCCTCACATCGTCACCGTGCGTCGCATTGGCTATGCGCAGCAAACACGCAGTGTTGTGGTCACGGGCAACGGAAACGCGGTGGTCGATTTTGTACTCAACAAGAGCTCCGTGTCCCTCACCGGCGTTGTGGTCACGGCCACTGGAGAAGAACGAAAGAAGGAAGTCGGCAACGCGGTTACCACCGTGGACGCATCGCAATTTGAACGGGGTGCGGTCGCAAATACACAGCAAATTTTGCAGGGGCGTTCGACCGGCGTCACCATACTTGGCAACTCTGGACAGCCAGGCGCTGGCGGCACCATCCGTCTTCGCGGCGTGAACAGCATCACGCAAGGCAATCGCCCGCTCATCTATGTTGATGGCGTGCGCATCTTCAACGGCAATACTCCAACCGGCGTGTCGTCACGTCAATCGGTATCGCCGTTGAATGACATCGCCGCTGCCGATATCGAACGCATCGAAGTTGTCAAAGGCCCTGCGGCAACCACGCTGTACGGCACCGAAGCATCCGGTGGTGTGATTCAAATCTTCACAAAGCGCGGTCGCGAAGGCCCCGCCGCGTGGACCGTCGAGGCAGCGGGTGGCTTCAACAGCATGGGTCAATTTGGTCCGCGCTCCGATGCAACAGGACTTTTTCTTAAGCAATGTCGTGGTCCGCTGGTCGTCGATGCGGCTGGTGTTCCGTTTGAAGATCCAACGTGCCCCGCCAGTGGCTCGTGGCTGCAAAAAGGCGCCGTAAGCCGGTACTCGCTGGGCGTGCGTGGTTCCGGCAGCGGTATCAGCTACGCTCTTTCCGGCAATTTCGAAAATGAGTTTGGCGTACTGCGCGTCGGCAATAATAAAACCGGTGGCATTCGCGCTAACATTGGCTTCGCTCCACGCAAAAATATCACACTCGCACTCAACACGTCGTATCAGCGTCGTGGAACGGCCATGATCTCGGATGGCAACAGTGCCGACGCATTCTTGCTGAATGTGTCGCGCGGTCCAGGATCGGGTTTTAAAGGCAGCGGTTGCAGCACAACGACCGTCACCTGTGTGCTCAACGATACAATTTTCTCCAAGTCCAATACCATCGCCAACGATCATTTCGTCACCGGTGGCACCGCTACATGGACACCATTTGAACAGTTGTCGAATCGCGTATCGGTTGGCTTTGACTACAACAACTCGGACATTCGCACTATCAACCCGTTCGGCTATTTGCGCACGCCAACGGGTCAATATTTTCAGACGTTGTGGAATCGGTCCCTTATCTCCGTCGATTATGCCAGCACGTGGAAGCAGTCGGTCGGGAAACGCTTCACGTCGTCCACATCCGTTGGCGGTCAGCTCTTTGACAGTCGGCTAAACAGTACGGATTTGCAAACAGATAATTTCGCCGGCCCTGGTACACCGACACTGATCAGTGGCTCGTTGCGACAGATTACCGATGTCAACTCACAGCGCGTCATCAACGCCGGCTTCTTTGGTCAAGAGGTGCTGGGCTGGCGCGACAAGCTGTTCATTACCGCCGGCCTTCGCGTCGATGGGAATAGTGCCTTTGGAAAGAGTTTCGGTTTGCAAAAATATCCGAAGCTGAGCGTGTCATACGTGGTCTCGGACGAATCATTCTGGCCTACGACATTTGTCGAAACGTTCAAACTGCGTGCGGCAGTGGGCGAAGCTGGCAAAGCTCCGGGCGCATTCGATGCGACGCGCACGTGGAATCCCGTCGCTGCGGAGGGCGGGCTTGCGGCATTTACGCCGGGGCAGCTCGGGAATCCGAACCTCGGTCCCGAGCGCACACGGGAAACGGAGGCCGGCTTCGACGCCAGTGCTTTCAACGGACGTGTTGGCGTGGTGTTCACATACTTCAAGCAGCGCACAAGCGACGCCATCATCAACGTGTCGCATCCACCATCGCAGGGGTTCTCCAACAATCAGGCCGAGAATATTGGACTACTGCAAAACACGGGTCTTGAACTGCAACTGACCGGCAGTATGCATCCAGTGCGCTGGGCAGACCTCGAAGCGCGATTGCAGTTCACGCAAGTGCGCAGCAAGGCGATTGATCTTGGCGGACAAGTCGTCACGATCGATGCGCTGTCGCGCAGCTATGTAAAGGAAGGGCTGCCCGCTCCGGCATACATTGGCCGCATGGTGACAAATCCAACTGCATTTGCGGCACCGGTGGTGGATTCGAACGCGTTTATCGGCGCGACATTCCCGGATCGCATCATTAATCCATCGTTGTCGCTGACGTTGTTCCGTCGCCTCACCATTGATGCGGTGGGTGAAATTCAACGCGGTGGCCATTTGCTCAATGCGATCGGCTATCAAAACGCTGGTCTCAAAATCTGGCAGCCCTGTTTTGCGGCACAAGCGGCGCTCACCGCCGCTGCTGGAGGTAACGCAGCGGGCCTCGCCAACGTGAACGCACTTGATCGCGCGCGGTGCGCACTCGGTGCAACGGACCGCGACTATAGCTACTTCGTCGAAAGCGCTGACTTCTTTAAACTGCGCAGTATTTCCGCGTCGTACGACTTGCCCAAGCAGTTTACACCAGGAGCGCGGAAAACAACCGTGCAACTCACTGGTCGAAATTTGTTTGTGAACACGAAGTACACTGGGTCTGATCCAGAAGTTGCCGATCAGCGCACCAGCACGTTTTCTCGCCGCGATTACTACGTCTTTCCGCCGTATCGCACGTTTCTGTTTTCCGTTCGCACGAGCTTTTGATTATGACGACAACCTGCAGTTCCTCCTCGCGGCAACGATTCATTGCCGCGCTGTCCGCTCTCGCACTTGGTGGCGCACTTGCGTCATGCAAGCTCGACGTAACAAATCCCGGGCCATTGTTGGACAGCGATCTGAACACCGCGTCCGCAATTCCGGCGCTTGTCAACGGAATGGGTGGCGATTTGTCCAACGCGATCGGCAACTACAGCACGAGAGGCGCGCTCGCCGGACTCGAGCTCGTTCACGCTGGTAATTTTGCGGCGGAAAAGCAGTTCAACGCCGGTGCGATTCGTCCAGAAGATGTTGGTGGAGACTGGGCCCGCATGCACACCGCGCGTTACGTCGCCGAAAACGGGATCGAACGCATGAAGACCGTGCTCGGTACGTCGTTCGAGGCCAACGCGAATGCTCCGCGTGCGTACCTCTATGCGGGATTTGCGAATCGACTGCTCGGTGAAAATGTGTGCAACGCAGTCATTGACGGAGGCACATCGCAACCCAGTGCGGTGCACTTCGTTCGTGCAGAAAGTCTGTTCACACGAGCATTAACACTTGCACGTGCGCAGAATAGCGTTCCGTTCATCAATGCTGCCCTGGCCGGTCGTGCCACCGTGCTCGCGTGGCAAGGAAAGTGGTCAGCCGCTGACGCTGACGCAGCGTTGGTGCCGGCCGCCTTTCGACACAACGCCCTGTTTTCCATCAATACCACGCGCGAGAATCTTGATCTTGCCGTCCAGACGATTAGTCGGCGCGAGGTGACGGTGTGGAACACCGTGTGGGTGGCCGATCGTGATGCGCGTGTGCTGTATGACACGGTGAAAACGGGAGCCGCAATTACGAAAGGCCAAGATGGCGCGACCAATTTCTTTCGGCAAAAAAAGTATCTCACACCCGGCGATCCTGTCGCGTTAGCAAAGGGCACAGAAATGCTGCTCATTCGCGCTGAAGCAGCATTACGGAGCAATGATTTTGTATCGGCGATGTCGTTCATTAATCAGGAACGGGCGACATATCCGTTGCCGGCGCTTACCGCAACATCGATGTCTGACGCATGGACCATTCTGCAGCGTGAACGCGGCGCAGTGCTCTGGCTGGAAGGGCGTCGGTTGTGGGACCTACGTCGTTGGCTCGACGAAGGACGCAATCTCTCACTCAAAGGTCGTAGCACCTGCATGCCGATCAGTGCTGAAGAAGCAGCGGGAAATATTAATCTGCGCTGATCGCTGACGAAGCAGAGCGATTCATTTCGACTGCACAAACGGGGGCTGCGCTTTTCGTAGTCCCCGTTTGTGCATTGAGTGGGGTGTGCGTGCCATGCCGTGTCTATGATAGATGAAGCCATCCGCATGCGCGTCCTCGCTGCAATCAACGGTCACCTTTCGAGAAACTATGATGATCTACACGAGTTCACGCCGCGCACGCATCGTCACCGCAATTGCGTTCGCAATCCTGTTGCACGGATGCAGTTCCTCCACCGTTGCCTCCACACCCGCAACTGCCGCAACCGACGCGCCGGCCATGTACAAGAGCTTTGGAAATGGTGTCACAATTTCAGTCGAAGGGACCGACGTGGTAATTCGCAGTAACGGACTACCCGATCATAAAAGTCCGTACTACGGCGCGGGGAATGCGAAATTTGAAGCCTACAACGGGAGCAATACACAGTTTGCGATTAACCCGAATCGCATCGTCGAACAAACACTCGTTTTTCGTATCCCGATTACTCCAACACGACTCACAACACCGACCGCCACTCCACTCGGTCCGATCGGAGTGTCGACCAATGGTGTTCCGCTCTTCAATCAGTACGCAGGGCCAAATCAGCCGCTGACCGGTGAGATCAATTCGTTTGATCAATACGCTGGCCACCCGCAACAGACGGGCCAATATCACTATCACGTTGAGCCGACGTACCTCACACGGGCGTCACGTGATGCGCTCATTGGTGTGTTGCTCGACGGGTATCCAGTCTATGGTCCGCTCGAAGACAGCAAGCTTGTAACCACCGCCACTCTTGATGCGGCGCATGGCCACACCGGCGTCACGAAAGATTTTCCCTTGGGCATCTATCATTATCACACGTCGTCCGACGCGCCCTACATCAATGGCAGTGGCTTCGCCGGTATCCCGGGCACCGTTGGCAAATGAAAGTTTTGGCGATCATCGCGTGTGCTGCCCTGACGGGATTCGCATCATGGCATCCGCTAGCCACTGCGCGCCGCGTAATTACAACGAAAGATTCTGGCGACTCATCGCTTACGATCGCGAACGGCGTGCAGTTATCGCATGACGTGCCGTTTACCGGGAACGTACGTGAGCGTTTTCCTAACGGCTCCATGAAGCGCGAAACGGCATATGTGAACGGCAAACGCGATGGCACCGAGCATGGATGGTTTGAGAACGGCGCTGTCCGAGAAACGCGAACGTACCGCACGGGACGTGAGGAGGGCATACATCGCGGGTGGTATGCGAACGGCACGCGACGCTTCGTCTATCATTATCTGGATGGACGCGGTGATGGGCTGATGGAAGAATGGTACGAATCGGGATTGCCGTACACACGATTCGAATATGTGCACGGCCAAGAAGAAGGAGCCCAACGCATGTGGACCGAAAACGGCGTGCTGCGCGCCAACTATGTCGTGGTTGGGGGACGTCGCTATGGCCTCATGGGCACCACGGGATGCCAAGGTACGCCGCACAGCACAGAGGCGTCCTCCCAATGAATCGCATCGCGGCATTCGTTGTCAGCGGTGCAGTGACAATCATGTGTGTTGCCTGCAGCACAACGCGTGATGGATTGCCGTATTTCCGAGATCAGGACCTCACCCCGGAATGGCTGTCCGTGCGCACGGCATCAGCGCCAAGTATGCATCGGGTGCACTCATTTTCGCTGCTGGATCAACGCGGACGCGTAGTCACGGAACGTGAGATCGCTGGCCACGTAACCGTCGTGCACTTTTTCTACGCCACGTGCGCGCTCGTATGTCCGCGCACGCAGAGTAGCGTGGCAAGATGGCTGCGCGCGATGCCAAGCGACAATCGGATTCAAGTGCTTTCGCACACAGTGCAGCCCGAACGCGATAGCGTGGCCGCGCTCGCCGAATACGCCACAATGCACGAGATCGTCGATGCGCGCTGGAGACTGCTGACCGGCCCGCGCGCGACCATCGAATCGCTCGCCGCCACATCGTACTTTGTAAATCTGACGGACGGTCGGTCGTATGGCACGACGGACCTACAGCATACCGAAACGTTGTCGCTGATTGATCAACAGGGGCGCATACGTGGGATCTACAACGGAACGCTTCAACTCGACATGGAGCGCATGGCCGACGACGCGCGTCTGTTGTTGCGCGAACAATCGTGACACGCGAACAATCGTGACACGCGGCTAATCGATAGCGGCCTTCACCTTCACCAACGTCAAGATTGAGTACACCGCGACAGGCTCGTTGTCTTGATTGAACACTTCAACGTCCCACTCCACCACGCCCTGCGGAATACCATCGACTGGCGTGTCCTTCGCCGTTTTTTGCTTCACCGTGAGGCGCACATGAATGGTATCGCCCGGATACACTGGCTTCGTAAACCGCAGTTTCTCTAATCCGTAGTTGGCAAGCACTGGACCGGGCGCGGGATCAACGAACAGTCCAGCCGCCGCCGATACAATGAAATAGCCATGCGCTACACGCCCGGTAAATACACCGTTCGCCTGCGCCGCCTCGTTATCCATGTGCGCGTAAAACTTATCACCGCTGAGGTTCGCAAAATTGACCACGTCATCCAACGTGATCGTGCGCGTACCGGTGACAATCGTATCACCAACGTTGAGCTCGTTGAAATGCTTACGGAACGGATGCACCACATCTGTCGTTTGCGCGGCACCCTGACTCCACTCGTGCGTGATCGCCGTCAGCATGCTCGGACTGCCCTGCACGGCCGCACGTTGCATGTAGTGCAACACCCCACGCGCGCCGCCCATCTCTTCGCCGCCACCAGCGCGACCAGGCCCACCGTGCACAAGGTTTGGAAGTGGCGAGCCATGCCCGGTGCTCTCTTTCGCGCTGTGCTTGTCCAGCACAAGCAAGCGGCCGTGATATGCCGCCACACCCAGAACCACCTTACGTGCCACCACGGGATCAGCCGTGATGAGCGATCCGCACAACGAACCCCGACCAAGCTTGGCGAGTTCAATCGCATCATCCAGCGTGTCGTACGGCATGATCGTGTTCACCGGACCAAACGCCTCAATATCATGCGGCTCATGACGACGAAACGGCTCCGCGCATGCCATTAACATCGGCGCGAAAAAGGCACCACGTTCACGATCCGCACCAACAACAGCAAAGTCCTCGCCACCAAACACTAACTCCGACGATTCACGAATCTTTGCCGCGTTCGCGCCCACGTCGCGCACTTGACCCTTACTCGCCAGCGGTCCCATGCGCACACCATCCACGGTCGGATCGCCAATCGTCGTCTTCGACAAGCGCGCGCGCACCGCGTTGATGACGTCTTCTTCCATGCCATTCGGAACAATCGTTCGGCGAATTGCCGTGCACTTCTGTCCGGCCTTCGTCGTCATCTCGCGCACCACTTCTTTCACAAATAAATCAAACTCTTCAGTGCCCGGGACTGCATCAGGACCAAGAATTGAACAATTGAGCGAGTCCGCCTCCATGTTAAATCGGACCGAATGCTGCATCACCGCTTTCCCTTCCTTCAGCATCTGACCCGTCATCGCAGAGCCGGTAAACGCTATCGCGTCTTGCTCGGTGACATGGTCAAGCAAGTCACCGGCGCTACCGCAGATTAACTGAATTGCGCCTTCAGGGAGAATGTCCGCTTCAATGAGCTGACGAAACATCGCTTCGGTCAGAAAACTTGTGACCGTTGCCGGTTTCACAATACACGGCATCCCAGCAAGCAATGCAGGCGCCATCTTTTCCAACATTCCCCAACACGGAAAGTTGAACGCGTTGATGTGAATGGCCACACCTTCGAGCGGCACCGCAATATGTCGACCAACAAACGTCCCGTTTTTCGACAACGACTCGGCCGGCCCTTCTACATGGTACGTCTCGTTGGGAAACTCGCGTCGTCCACGGCTGGAATAGGCGAAGAACGTGCCGATCCCCCCGTCGATGTCCACCCACGAATCGGACTTTGTTGCGCCTGTGGCGGACGATAGCGCGTAGAGCGCTTCCTTCCGCTCCATCATGTATTTCGCGAGCCCTTTCAACATGGCCGCACGTTGATGGAACGTGAGCGCACGCATCTTCGGACCGCCCACGCTTCGCGCGTACTCTGTCATCGCCTTGAAATCCAACCCACCACTCGACGCTTCGCCAATCTTCTCACCAGTGACTGCGTGAATCAGGTCAGCCGACTTTCCGGTACCGTCGACCCAGTGGCCGAGTGCGTAGTTTTTAAGCGTCATGATTGTGTGTGTTCGTGTTTGGTGTCTTGCCAATTCTTCAGCATGCGCGACTGCTCTGGGCGATCAACCGGCAGCACGCGTAACGGTTCAACAGCGGTCCATGTGCGTCGCATCGCGTCTGGCAACTGCTGGTACAAACGAGTGCCATCACTTTTCCACGCGAGCATTTCGTCGCTCACATCTTTCACAATCTTCGCTGGGTTACCCACCACCACCTTGCGCGGTGGTACATCCATGCCCGTTGGGACAAAACACAACGCGCCCACCACACACCCTTCTCCAATCACGGCGTTGTCCATGATCACAGCGTTCATGCCAATCAACGCGTTCGCACCAATGCGTGCGCCATGCACGACCGCACCGTGCCCGATGTGTGCACCTGCTTCTAGCACGACCACCACACCCGGGAACATGTGAATCGTGCAATTCTCTTGCACGTTGCACCCGTCTTCGATGATGATGCCGCCCCAATCGCCACGAATGGCTGCGCCAGGACCAACATACACATTTGCGCCAATCTGCACGTTGCCGGTGACGGCGGCATGCGGATGTACAAACGCTGACTCATGCACGACCGGGATGAAACCATCAAACGCGTAGATCACAACTATGCGCGTTCGAGTATGACAGCGTATCCCATCCCTACGCCGATGCACATCGTACACAATGCGTAGCGCGCGTGACGACGGTGCAATTCACGTGTGGCAGTAAGCGCGAGTCGCGCCCCGCTCATGCCCAACGGATGACCAAGAGCAATGGCACCGCCATTGGGATTCACGCGTGGGTCGTCGTCGCGAAGTCCAAGCTCGCGCAACACCGCGAGCGATTGTGCGGCAAACGCTTCGTTCAGTTCGATCACATCGATTTGATCGAGCGTAAGCCCCGCGCGTTGCAGGACACGTTGCGTTGCCGGTACCGGCCCCATGCCCATGATACGCGGCTCTACACCCGCTGCGGCGCTCGCCACTATGCGCGCGAGTGGCGTCAACCCCGCATCACTCGCCGCACGCGCCGACATGATCAGCAGGGCCGCAGCACCGTCATTCAGTCCTGACGCATTGCCCGCAGTGACCGAACCCAGACCATCCGTCCGGAATGCCGGTTTGAGTCTTGCAAGCGTGTCCATACTCGTATCGGGGCGCAAAAATTCATCATTCGATACGATGAGTGCTGCACCTTTCTTCTGCGCGACTTCGACCGGCACGATTTCTTCCGCGAACACGCCCGCCGCTCGTGCGACGGCCGCGCGCTGTTGCGAACGCACCGCGAACGCATCCTGATCGAGTCGCGTCACGCCGTACTGCGCCGCGACATTTTCAGCCGTTTCACCCATAGAATCCGTGCCGTGCATGGCTTTCAGCTTCGCATTGACGAAACGCCATCCAAGGCTGGTATCGAAGAGTTGCACGTCACGAGCAAAGGCACTCGCGCCCTTCGACATGACATAGGGCGCGCGTGTCATACTCTCGACACCACCCGCCACATACACATCGCCTTCGCCAACCTTGATGGCGCGCGCCGCGTTTGTAACGGCACTTAATCCCGAAGCGCACAATCGATTCACCGTCTCGCCCGGTACCGTAACCGGCAAGCCCGCAAGCAACGCCGACATGCGCGCGACATTCCGATTGTCTTCGCCTGCTTGATTCGCACATCCGAAAATGACGTCGGCAATTCGCGAAGGATCGAGTTGCGCATTCCGTCGCAGCAATTCGGCAATCACGAGCGCGCCCAGGTCGTCTGCCCGCACGGTGCTGAGTGCGCCGCCAATGTTGCCAATCGGCGTGCGAATACCATCAACGATAAACGCGTCGATCTGTGCGGCGGTCATGGTGTATCCGGCAAAAAATGCGGTTTGAGCGTGCGGTAGACCGTACCGCGGAAAAATGCAACAATGATCGCATGCTGGTTGCGCACAGTGACGCTACAAAACGCCAATCTGTTGCTGCTGCTTTCTTCGATCGCCGTGGCAGTGAGCGTGTCCCCAGATCGCACGGCAACCGGATAGCTCACCGTGCAATCCACCGCCACACTCAAAAAACCCTGTGCATTGGTGGCGAATGCAAACGCACTGTCCGCGAGCGAAAACACGATGCCGCCGTGCGACGTGCCGAAGCCATTGAGCATCTCGTCGCGTACCGTCATGCGCGCGACGGAACGTCCAACGCCGATCTCAAGCACTTCAACGCCCAGCCAGCGTGAAAACGCATCCAGTCGCACAAGTTTCTCGACAACAGCGCGCGCTAACGCGTCCGTTGTCACAACAAACTCCCGCCATCTCGCACCAAACGGCGCAACCGCACGCTGGCCCGATAGCGATCGTCGCCATACTCGTGATACAGCGCGTCAAGTCGCGCCAGCACCGTGGGTGGACCTATCAAATCGCCCCATGCCAACAAACCACGCGGATAGTTCACGCCGGTCGTCATCGATTGCTCAATGTCCGCCGCTGACGCGATACCGACGTGAACGGCATCAACCGCTTCATTGATCAACATCACAAGAATACGATCAACGATCTGTTGTCCCAGCACCGCGTCACGCGTTGGCTCTGGTGCAACCGCACCTTCGCGATAATCGTAGAAACCGCGCTTCGCTTTGCGCCCCAACATGCCCGCTTCAACGAGTCGTTGCTGCGAAA
>JANYFO010000305.1 GCA_025362635.1 Gemmatimonadaceae bacterium
CCAGAACTTGGCCCGCCGATGCGCACCGGCGTGGCCCTCGTTGACGTCCTCGCAGGAAAGGATGCTACGACGGCCATTCTTGCGGCGTTGCTCGCACGACACCAGCCGAACGCGCAACGAGCCGTGCACATCTCGCTGGCCGACACCGCGGCGGCGGCGCTCATTAATGTCGCTCAAAACGCGCTGGTCAGCGGGGATGACGCGCGCCGTTGGGGCAACGCGCACCCCAACCTTGTTCCGTACCAACTCTTCGATGCCTGCGACCGACCGTTCGTTGTCGCCGTTGGTACCGATGCGCAGTGGATCGCGGCGGCGAACGCACTTGGACTGTACGCGCTCGCTGCCGACAGCAGGTTCGCAACAAACGCCGGACGGATCGCCCATCGCGCGCACGTCACCGAACAGCTGTCGGAACGACTCGCAAGCGCGACTGCGTTGCACTGGATTGAGCAGCTGGACATGGCCGGGGTGCCGTGCGGTATGATACGTTCCGTTCGCGAAGCGCTCGATGGTACCGCGGCGTCCAGCGCCATGGGCGTTCCTTCGTCAGTTGGCGGGCAGATTCGCTATGCTCCACCTGCGCTTAATGAACACAGTCTTCTCATCCGAACAAAAAACTGGAGTGCATTTGATCACGTGCCGATACTCGACCCACAGGACGTGTGACCTCTTCACCGTCCGTGCGTCTTTCCTGCGAGACGAGTGGGCACGATGTCGCAAACGATTCAGTTGGAAGAAGGGGTGTCGAGACCGTTCGTACGGCGTTATCCTAGCGCCGTGAAAATGACGGAAGAGACACCTCAGCTTACAGACATCGACTCGGACCAAGACGTCATCAGCCGTGTTTTGGCAGGTGATCGTGATGCGTTCGCGTTGCTCATTGGCCGATATAGCGATCCGCTGTATCGACACGCACTCGGCATGACGGGCAGTCCCGACGTCGCCGAGGACATTCTTCAGACGTCGTTCATTAAAGCGTATCAGCACCTTACTGAGGTGCGAGGACGCTTCGACGCCTGGCTGTTTCGGATCGTTGCCAACGGGTGCAAGGATTGGCTGAAGAACATTCGGCGCACGCACCTGAGTTACGACGAAGACGATCAGCCCTCCAGCTTCGCAAGCCCCGATGAGGACCTCGACCGCACTGAATTGCGATCGGACCTCGACACCGCGCTTGGAAAGCTGGCCCCATCGCTTCGCGAAGCCTTCATCATGAAACACGTTGAAGGACGTTCGTACGAAGAGATGGCGGACCTTCTGGGGACCACCGTAGGCGCTCTGAAGATGCGCGTGCATCGGGCACGCGAAGCCCTTCAGGCACTGCTTGAGGAGAAATACGCCTGATGCTCGACCGACATGAAGCGCAAGACGCCCGCAACGACCTCGGCTACGATCACCGCGACGCCGCTAATGATCGTCCAGTCGCTGATCGGCCGCTCGCCGATCGCGAAGTGCCGCTTCCCGGTACAGCCGACGCGTCCACTGAAGCGGTAACGGCCGTTCAACAGTGGCTGGATGGTGATCTGAGCGAAGTCGACGCACGTCGCACCGATGCGAAGCAAGTTGAATTCTGGAATCGTATGGCCTCGGAGACGGATCGCCGCCGCCGCATGACCACGCCAGCACACGTCAGCGCGCAAATCATGGCCGCGTTGCCACAACTCAACATCGGCACCGACACCGCAACGTCGCTGGCAACAGCGACTGCGCTCACGGCAGAACCCGCGCCCGCAAGCGGTTTCGCAACGTGGATGATGATTGCCGTTGGTACGGCATTTTTCGCGATTGGTATCGTTGTTGGAAAAATGTTCGTGTAGTTTTCGCTGACGATTACAAACAAAACGAAGGCCAACCCCGCGCTGCTAGGGTTGGCCTTTGCTGTTGGTTCCGCGCTAAATGTGAATGGCGCGACCGAGCGCGGCGAGCGCTGCTTCCTTCACCGTTTCCGAGAGCGTGGGATGCGAGTGCACGGTAATACCAATATCCTCTGCACTGCCGCGATATTCCATCGCTAACACCACTTCTGCCATCAGATCTGCCACGTTCGGCCCAACCATGTGCGCGCCAAGAATTTCGTCAGTGTCCTTATCGACGATAAATTTCACGAATCCCTGCGTCTCGCCCATGGTGCGCGCGCGACCGTTGGCGCTGAACGGAAATTTGCCGATGCGATAGGCTCGCCCACTCGCCTTTACTTCCGATTCAGTCAGCCCAACGGTCGCAATCTCTGGCCACGTGTACACGATGCCCGGCACCGTTCGCTGATGCATGTGCACCGGTTTGCCCGCAATGACTTCGGCCGCAATAACACCCTCTTCTTCGGCTTTGTGCGCGAGCAATTTGCCACCAACCACATCGCCAATGGCAAACACGTTGGGCAAGTTTGTGCGCTGTTGATCATCAACCACGACTTCGCCTCGCGCACCAAGCGCGAGACCCAATGCTGCCGCATCAATGCCGCTAAGTACCGGTTTGCGTCCGACGGATACGAGCACGCAGTCCGCCTCAATCGACGACGTCACGCCGCCTTTCTCAACGTGAATTGTCACGCCATCGATTCGCACGTCAGCATCGATGACCTTTGTGTCGACGTGAATTTCCAATCCCTGTTTTCGAAAAATACGATCGGCTTCTTTCACGACATCATCGTCATTGCCCGGTAAAATTGTTGGCGCGAATTCGACAACGGTGACCTTCGCACCCAGCCGACGCCACACCGAACCGAGTTCAAGTCCGATCACACCACCGCCCACAACCACTAAGTGCTTCGGCACCTCGGTCAACGAAAGCGCGCCGACATTTGATAGTACGCGCACTTCATCGAATTTGAGAAACGGCAGCTGCACCGGCACCGATCCCGGGGCAATGATCACCGATTTCCCTTGCCACGAAGTGACCGAACCATCGTTCGCGCGCACTTCAATGACATTGTCAGGCTTGAGGGTGCCAAAGCCGCGCGCCCACGTGACTTTGTTTTTCTTAAAGAGAAACTCGACGCCTTTGGTATTGGAGGCGACAACATCGAGCTTGCGCGCCATCATCGTGGCCAAGTCGATACCGAGGCCGTCCACTTTGATGCCGTGTTCGGCTGCATGCAGCCGCAGCCACTCGTATTGTTCAGACGAGTGTAAAAGCGCCTTGGAGGGGATACATCCGACGTTTACGCACGTGCCGCCTAGCGTATTGTCGGCTTCAATGCAGGTCACAGAGAAACCGAGTTGGGCGGCGCGGATGCTCGCGACATATCCCCCTGGGCCACCGCCGAGGACGAGAACGTCCGTCGTTTGAGTCTGAAGTGTCATCCGGGAAAGTTATCCGACGAAACGTCAGCTCGCCGAAACTTGTGACGTACCGCGCATAATTGCGTCTTCTCTTTGAACGGCACGAAGTTCGCATTAGTGCGATGTATCGTTGGTCGTGACTTCAATCTTCGCATTGTAGCGTGATCCAGCGACACCCGACGTCCCTCACGGTTTACCGTAAGGGGCGTCGTGTTATTCGGGGGTAGATCTGTAAAAGAGGCCAGTTGATCAATCGACCCAGTCACGCGTGAGTCGGCCTGACGCGATTACAAGCAGTATGGCGCTCAGAGCGTAGAAGCCTAGCCCATAGCTGATGGAGTACCGCATCGACTCAGCACCGTAGAAAGGCGTCAACTGATCGGACAAAAAGCCAAAAAACCACAGCCCGACGGCAATTCCCAGCAAATTGTTAATTAACAGAAACAATGCGGATGTGGTGGTGCGCATATTTGCCGGCGCTAAATGCTGCACGGCGCTGAGCACCGGACCGAGCCACGCTAAATTTAAGCCCGTGGGAATTAGAAAGAAAATGAATGCCCAAGTTAGCGAAGCGGTGTTCATCGCCAGCAGAAAACAAGGCAGTGCGATGAACAAACAAATTGCCGGAGCCAACGCATACGCCGCACGATTTCTTGCGCCGAATCGATCCGCCAACCATCCGCCTAACCAGATCCCCGCCACGCCGCCGAACAATGAAATAGCGCTGTAGTACACAGACGTTTGCGCCAGGGTGAGCCCGAGACTGCGAATGAAAAACGAGGGCAGCCAGAATGCCACACCATAACCGCAAATGGACGACGATGCCGCGCCAAACGCGAGCAGCCAAAAACTGGGTTTTGGAAACACCGTCGCAAGCACCGCGCGGAAGCGCGGCGCGATGTTCTCGACGGGACGGCCACTCGCGGAGTCTAGTCCGCCACGCACTGGGTCCTTGACAACCCATTTAAAAATCGGCGCCAGCAGCAGACCCGCCGCCCCAACGGAAACAAACGCCCAGCGCCAATTCACGTATGCGGCGATCAGACCGCCAAATAAAACCCCCAGCGCCGAGCCGAGAGGAATGCCAAATGAGTACGCCGCGAGCGCGCGCGCGCGTTGTGATTTCGGGAAGTAGTCGCTGATCAACGAATATGCCGGCGCCACGCCACCAGCTTCACCAACCCCAACACCCATACGCGCGGCGAATAACGACCAGAAACCACTCGCGTATCCGCACGTCATTGTGAACGCGCTCCAGAGTGCGAGCGCGGCAGTCAAAATCCATGTTCGACTCACGCGATCAGCGAGCCAAGCGATGGGCACACCGAGCGTGGTGTAGAGTGCAGCAAACGCCACGCCTCCCATCACACCGAGTTGTGTGTCGGTGAGACCCAACTCGTGCTTAATGGGCTCTTTTAAAATGCCGAGAACTTGCCGATCAAGAAAGTTGAACGTGTATGCGAGGATCAGCATAACCAGCACGACGTAGCGATAACGCCCGCCACACTCCGCTGGGTTCGCTGTGTTGGACTGGCTCAATGAGCGTCGCTAGACAACAAGCATCGCACCCGGATCTTCCATGAGCTCTTTAAAACGCACGAGAAAGAGCACCGCCTGCTGACCGTCAATCATGCGATGATCATACGACAGGGCGACGTACATCATCGGACGAATTTCTACCTTCCCGTCGATAGCGACAGGACGGTCCTGCGTTTTATGCAAGCCAAGAATCGCGACTTGTGGATAGTTGATAATTGGCGTCGAGATTAACGAACCAAACACTCCGCCATTTGTGATCGTGAAGCTACCGCCGGTTAGATCATCCATCGAGAGTTTGCCGTCACGGGCGCGCTTGGCAACCGCCGCGATGTCTTTGCCAATTTCAACGATGCTCTTCGTATCCGCATCTTTGACATTCGGCACAACGAGACCGGCGTCCGACGCGACCGCAATGCCCATGTTTACGTAATGCTTGTAGACAATGGAGTCCCCATCAATCTGCGCGTTTACCGCGGGATAGGCTTTGAGCGCGAGACACGCAGCCTTCACGAAAAATGGCATGAACGACAGCTTCACGCCCTGCTCCTTTTCGACGCGCGCTTTCAGTCGTTCCCGCAGTGCGGAGATCGAGGACATGTCGATCTCATTAAACGTGGTCAAGTGCGCCGTTTGTTGTTGCGACAATAACAAGTTCTCGGCGATGCGCTTTCGCCGCGTAGTCATTTTTTCGCGCGTTTCGCGCGTGCCCGCGAGGACATGCGGTGCGACGGGAGTGGCCAGTGGCGCCGTGACCGCGACGGGCGCCGGTGTCGCGATGGCTGCCATCACGTCAGGCTTGCTGATCACACCGCCGCGGCCGGTGCCGGGCACTGACGCGATGTTCACGCCGGCCTCTGTCGCCAAGCGTTGTGCAGCCGGTGAAACCTTGACCGTCTGGACTTCGACTGCGGGAGCAGGAACAGGGCGCTGTGCGGCTGCAGGAACCACGGAAACCGGCGCCGAGGCGACCACCGCACCATTGCCAGCACCAATTTCACCGAGTGTCGCGCCAACCGACACGACCTCCCCCTCTTGTTTAAGTCTCGCCGACAAAACGCCCGCTTCTAACGCCGGCACTTCGACAGTGATCTTATCAGTCTCGAGCTCGACGAGTGTTTCCCCGGCGGCGACGACGTCGCCTTCCTTCTTCAGCCAACGGGATACTGTCGCTTCGACGATGGATTCCCCGAGGGGCGGGACCTTGATAGACGCCATAAGAAAAACGGATGCGGTGAACTAACGAGAGGGGTGCGCGTGCCCAAATATATGGCTCGGACCAATGTGGGTTTGGCAACGCCTGCCGTATTGTTGTTGATGCGAGCTCTTACAATTGATACCCACGGCGGAGTCGAACAACTCCGTTACCGAGAGGACCTCCCAGTCCCGGATCTTGCCGGACCTGACGACGTCCGTGTGCGCATCCAAGCGGCCGCACTCAATCGGCTAGACCTTTGGGTGCTCAACGGCATTCCCGGTGTGAAAATTCATCCCGGTTGGGTGCTCGGCTCCGACGGCGCAGGGGTCATCGACGCAATTGGAGGGAACGTACGTGACGTCGCGATCGGCGATCGGGTCATCATTAATCCGGGTATCGTCGATCGCGCCTGTCAGTGCGAGTATTGTCGCGAAAACGATCAACCGCTCTGTCTCACCTACGGTATTTTGGGCGAGCATCGTCCAGGCACCTTGGCGGAATATGTTGTTGTACCGGCCATCAATGTGCGGACAATTTCTGACAACATTTCAATTGAAGAAGCAGCGGCATTTCCGCTCGCGACGCTTACCGCCTGGCGGATGATCGTAACGCGCGCACGGGTGCAGCCTGGCGACAACGTGCTGATCTGGGGGATTGGCGGTGGCGTCGCCCAAGCGGCATTGCAGATTGTCAAACGCATCGGAGCGACGGCGTGGGTGACATCGGGTAGTGCTAACAAGCTTGAACGCGCGAAAGCACTAGGTGCCGACCATTTGCTCAACCACGCACAACCCGATCTCGGTCGCGAAATTCGTGCGCGTACCGGAAAGCGAGGCGTTGATGTGGTGATCGATTCGGTAGGTGAGGCGACTTTTGCGCAATCGCTTATTGCCCTTGGTAAGCGCGGACGCTTGGTCACGTGCGGCGGTACGTCGGGTCCGCACGTGCAACTTGATGTCCGTCGGATGTTTTGGAATCAATGGACACTCATGGGGTCCACGATGGGAAATGATGCCGAGTTTGACGCGATGACGAGCGCGTTGCGCGATGGTGCGCTGTTGCCGCCCGTCGATTCGATTTGGGACTTAGCAGACGGTCGACAGGCCTTCGAGCGACTTGATTCCGGGGCGCAGTTCGGCAAGGTGGTTGTTCGACTCTGATGCAGTCGCCTACGAGCGACGAGGCGCGCTATACGCCCGACGAAGAACGGGTACTCCGTGAATCGGTTGCTTCGGGGATTGTGCCGAACTGCCCACGATGTGCGGTGCGCATGACGACCCGACCAATCGGCGGCGGGTCATTCGGACTCGGCTATCGACGACAACGGGAATGGTTGCTGTGTCCAGTGTGCAAACGCAGCGCAATCTTTGATGTGAAGCGGGGCACGCGAACCTGAGGATGTTGTCGCACTTCCCCGATGCACTTGCTCCCCACCATCGCTAAGTTCCTCCACGGTCCTCTCGGATCCGTCCGCGCCGTCGGCCCGGCGCACTTCTGCCCGACATTTTCGCAGTGTCCTACACGCAACTGACCGATAGCCTGCGACTCGCGCAAACAAGCGCATCCAGCGGGAGTGGTGAGTCCACCATCGCTTCAACGTTCACCGAACGTCTCGAGCGGAGCTTTTCGCTGCTCGGCGAATTTGTGCCGGCGCTTTTTGGGGCGCTCGTCATCCTCTTCGCCGGCTATCTCGTCGCGAAAGTTGTTGAAAAGGGCACGCAGCGTTTGCTTCGCCGCGTGCATTTCAATCAGCTCCTCGAACGGGGTGGTGTCATGCACGCCGTCGAGCGCTCCGGGTCGCATCTCAACCCCGCAAAAGTTGTCTCGAATCTTTTGTTTTGGTTCGTCATGTTCGCGGTACTGCTGATCGCGGCGAATGCCATCGGACTTGAGTCGCTGGCCAACGTGTTTTCGGAGCTGGTGAGCTACATCCCCAGTGTGATTGCCGCGATCGTGATCATCATTTTGGGGATTGTACTTGGTGGCTTTGTGGGCGGCTTGATCATGGCATCGGCCGGTGGGTTGCACGGTGGGCCGTGGTTGTCTCGCACGGGACGCGGCGGCGTTATTGTGCTGTCGGTCTTCATGGCACTGCAGGAGTTAGGCGTGGCGACCGACATCGTCACCACCGCGTTCGCCATCCTGTTTGGCGCGGTCGCATTGGCACTGGCATTGGCCTTCGGCTTGGGCAACCGTGATCTCGCGGCGGAAGTCACGCGCGAGTGGTATCAACAATATCGTGCCGAGCGTTCAGCCATCGAAGCGGAAGCGGCGGCGGACGCTGCAGAAGAACTGGCAGAAGAAGCGTCTGAAGATGAGACGGACGCTGCCGAAGAAAAGTCAGAGGCTCTTGCCGAAGCACGTCGAGTTGCAGCCGCGAATCACAAGCCAGACACGGTTGCGTTGACTTGATGCGGTGTGCACGACTGCGCGCGGCATTGCTGTTGATTGCGGCGATATTTGGCGGTCCTCTCGCAGTGCGCGCACAAACAAAGGCAGTGGCAACAGCAAAAGGAAAATCGGTTACGCGGGACAGCGCCTCTGCGATACGCGCCTTTCTCGAGGCCGATGATTCGTACTACGAGGCGCGTGTGTTGGCGGCGCGCGCACAATACTTAAAGCGTGCGGCGTGGGCGAATCTTGGTGATCGTTGTAATCCAGGATCACTGCGCGTTTTCCCGGCTGACACGTCGCCCGCGCAGCGTGATTCGTTGCAGCAATTGGCGGAGCAGATGGAGAGCACGGTGTTAGCGCGCGGTGTCGGTTCACGGCTCGATACGCCTGATGCCCGCGCGTTGTTACGTGTAATCGTCGGATGGGAAGCAGGAGTTGATCGCCCGCGATGGGACGGTTACGAGAAGGTGCCGCGGAGCGCGATTGCAACGGGGCTAACCGGGGAGGTGCCGGATCCGCGCGGAACTGGCTGTCTCAAGTCTCCAACGGCAGCGGATACGGTGACTTTTGTGGTGCCGGGATTTGCGGTCATGGATTTTCCAAGCGCTTCGACACCCCGCGTGAAGGGCTACTTCGGCGCGCTTGCGCAACAACACGCGCGTGATGAGTTCTTTGCCGCGGTGGGTCGGAAGGATGTCACGGCCGAGTTGTCGTACATTTTGGTGGCGCCAATGGTGATTTGGCGTGGGTGGGCATTGGTTGGTGTGGATCGCCCGCGCGAAAAGGGCGGCGTTGAAATTGGCGTTGCGAGCAATGGCGGTGCGGTGTATTTGATGCACCGAAACGGGGTGGAATGGCGTCTTCTTTCGGTCGTTCGGAGCTGGGGTTCTTGAGCTCGCTTTGAAGCCGTTTGTAAGTTGTTGCAGTATAGAGGGTTACGAGCAGGGCCTCGCGTTGATTTCACGCGGCCAGCCGCTTAGATTTCACAGGTTGTCAACCTCCTGCCGGACCTCCTCCCCCGCCGTCACATGACTGCTCCGAACGCCCGCGAACGTATTCTGCCTCGTTTAATTGATGAGGAGATTAAGGAATCGTTCATCAATTATTCGATGAGTGTCATTGTCTCACGTGCATTGCCTGACGTGCGTGATGGACTCAAGCCTGTGCATCGTCGTGTGTTATACGCGATGAACGAGGCCGGACTATTGCCGGGTCGTCCGTTCAAAAAATGTGCGACCGTTGTTGGTGATGTGCTTGGTAAATATCACCCGCACGGCGACTCGAGTGTGTACGACGCGCTCGTACGCATGGTGCAGACGTTTTCGTTGCGATATCCGTTAGTCGACGGGCAGGGCAATTTTGGTTCGCTTGATGGCGATCGTGCGGCTGCGTATCGGTATACCGAATCGCGTCTCACGAAAATGGCGGCGGAAATGCTCACGGACATCGACAAGAACACGGTCGCGTTCGTTCCCAACTTTGACGATCGGTTGCGAGAGCCGAGTGTGTTGCCGTCGGGCGTTCCCAACTTGCTGGTCAATGGGTCGTCAGGCATCGCGGTGGGTATGGCCACGAACATTCCGCCGCATAATTTCCGTGAAATTTCGGAAGCGGTAATCACGCTGATCGACAATCCGGATCTTGACGCCGCGGATCTGCGAAAAATTGTAAAGGGTCCAGACTTTCCGACTGGCGGATTCATTTACGGTCGCGCGGGCATCACCGATTATCAGGATACAGGACGTGGGCGCATTGTCATGCGCGCGCGCGCGGTCATTGAGGAGAAGGAGTCGAGCGGTCGGTCGCAAATCGTTGTTACTGAAGTCCCGTATCAGGTAAACAAGGCCAAGCTCGTGGCGGACATCGCCGACTTGGTGCGTGAGCAGAAGTTGACAGGCATTAGTGCGCTGCGTGATGAATCAGATCGCGACGGTATTCGCGTGGTCGTTGAGCTCAAACGCGATGCGATTCCGCGTGTGGTGCTTAATCAGTTGTATAAACACACCACCATGCAGTCGACCTTTGGCGTCATCATGTTGGCGTTGGTGCCAGACGTGAACACGCGGCAGCTTGTGCCGAAAGTGCTCACGCTCAAGCAGTGTCTTCTGCACTTTATCGAACATCGTCATGAGGTGATTGTACGGCGCACGCAGTTTGACCTGGATAAGGCGCTCGAGCGTGAGCACATCCTTGAAGGGCTTAAAATTGCGGTCGATAACATTGACGAAGTCATCGCGCTCATTCGCGCTGCCGATGACACACCGTCGGCGAGTGCGCAGCTGCAATCGCGGTTTGCACTGAGTGAACGTCAGGCCGAGGCCATTCTCAATCTGCGCCTCGCCAAGCTTACGAATCTTGAGCGCGATAAGCTCGAAGAAGAGTTGGTGGAAGTGCGCGCGTTCGTTGGGGAGATGCGTGGCATTCTCGAATCGAAGCCGCGTCGTAAGGAGATCATGAAGGGTGAATTACTCAGAGTGACAGAGCAGTTCGGCGATGAGCGTCGTACCGAAATCGTGAGCGATGAGGGCGAGTTCTCGATTGAGGACTTGATCGCCGAAGAAGAGATGGTGGTGACGATTTCGCACCAGGGTTACGTGAAGCGCACTGCCGTGTCGCTGTACAACCGGCAAGGACGTGGCGGTCGCGGCAAGCAAGGCGCCGATCTCAAAGATGGCGACTTCATGGAGCGCTTTTACGTGGTGTCGACGCACACGTACATCCTGATTTTCACCGACGATGGTCGATGCTTTTGGATCAAGGTGCACGAGTTGCCGCAGGCCGGACGCGATACGCGAGGTAAGCCGATCGTCAACTTGATCAACGTCACGCCTGACACGCGCATTCGTGCCGTTGTGCCAGTGCGCGAGTTTACCGACAGCGAATTCTTGTTGTTCTGTACGAAAAACGGCACCGTCAAAAAGACGGCGCTCTCGCAGTACTCGAATCCTCGTGCGAATGGCATCAAGGCCATCAAGATTGAGGCCGACGATGAGTTGATGGATGTACAGGTCACTAGTGGTTCTAACGACGTGGTCTTGGCGACGCGTCACGCGCTCTCGGTGCGATTCCACGAAAGTGACGTGCGTGAGATGGGACGCGACACCACCGGCGTGAAAGGCATCGAGTTGCGTCCGGGCGATAGCGTCGTAGGGATGGTGGTGATCAAACGCGACTCTACGCTGCTGGTTGTGACGCAAAAGGGACTTGGGAAGTGCTCTGACATCGAGGAGTACCGCGTCCAGAAGCGCGGCGGTAAGGGCATTCTCACGCTCAATCGTACCGACCGTACGGGTGACGTCGTGGCGTTAATGGAAGTCGTACCCGCAGACGAGTTGATGCTAATGACTCGGCAAGGCGTCGCGATTCGTATCAAGGTGAGCGAGATTCGCGTTGCCAGTCG
>JANYFO010000331.1 GCA_025362635.1 Gemmatimonadaceae bacterium
GGTGTGTGGGAACCGATGTCGCATCGCACGATTCTCGAGCGCGTACGTCGGACGGCGCTCGGCTTGCAGCAACTTGGCATCAAGCCACAGGATCGTGTGGCGATTTTATCTGAGAATCGGCCCGAGTGGGTGATCGCCGACTACGCGTGTTTGTGTTCGTCATTCACGAACGTGCCGATTTATCCAACACTTCCTGCGGAGCAAATTCCATATTTGCTCAACGACTCTGGGGCGCGCATCATTTTTGTGTCGACCTCTGAGCAAGCAAAAAAACTTGCTTCGGTCCGAGATCAAATTCCGTCGCTACTGTGCATCGTCGGCTTTGCGGCGTCGAAGTCAGATGGATGCGACTATACGCTGGCCGAATTGGAAGCGATGGGGGCGAAGGACGACTCCGCAGCACGTGCGGAACAGTTCAAGCGCGACGCGCTGGCGGTAACACCGGACCAGTTGTTGACACTGATCTATACATCGGGCACGACGGGTAACCCGAAAGGAGTAATGCTCACACAGGACAACGTGTACAGCAACGTGCTGGGAAGCCAAGCGTCACTGCAACTGAATGATCACGATGTGGCACTGAGTTTTTTGCCGCTCAGTCACATTTTTGAGCGGAGTGGCGATTATTTTATGTTCGCCAGTGGTGTACGCATCGCGTACGCTGAGTCGATGGATACGGTGCCGGTGAACATGACGGAGATCAAGCCGTCGCTCATGATGTCAGTGCCGCGATTGTACGAGAAGATTTATGCGCGCGTCGTGGAGAACGCGATTAGCGGTGGTGGCCTGAAAAAGCAGATTTTCTTTTGGGCCAAGCGCGTGGGAGAGCGTTGGTCCGATGTCAAGTTGAGTGGACGCGAGCCTACGGGATTCTTGGCGATGCAGTACGGCCTCGCGCAAAAATTAGTGTTTTCAAAACTGCAGCAACGGACTGGCGGCAACCTGCGATTTTTTGTCTCGGGTGGCGCTCCGTTATCTTCGGATATTGCAAAGTTTTTCTACAGTGCCGGATTAATCATTCTCGAAGGGTATGGGCTGACCGAAACGTCGCCCGTTATCTCGTGCAACACGATCGAGCACTATAAACTTGGCACCGTTGGACGGCCGATCGCGGGCGTCGAGGTGATGATCGCTGCAGACGGAGAGATTCTGGCGCGCGGTCCAAACATCATGAAGGGTTACTACAACAATCCCGACGCTACACGCGACGCCATCGATGCGGATGGCTGGTTTCATACCGGCGATATTGGTGAGCTGGACGACGGATTTTTGCGCATCACAGATCGTAAGAAGGATATTATCGTCACGGCGGGCGGCAAGAACATTGCACCGCAGCCCATCGAGACTAAGCTCAAAGCCAATAAATACATCTCGCAAGCAGTCATGCTCGGCGATAAACGCAAATTCCCGATTGTGCTGATCGTACCCAATTGGGATCAGTTAGAGAAATGGGCCGCCGCACAAAGTATTGTGTGGACGTCTCGCGCCGAATTGCTCGCAATGCCCACAATTCAAGCGAAGATGGAGAAAGAGGTGAATGCGCAGACAGTGGGCATGGCCCATTTCGAATCGCCGAAAAAAGTGGGCATGTTGGAGCATGATTTCAGCATTGAACGCGGGGAATTGACTCCGAAGCTCAGCGTGAGACGGCGCGTGGTTGAGAAGACGAATCAGGCGTTGATTGAACGGTTGTATACGGAGGCGGAATAGTCAGCCGCGTCTCAGCTGCATGGGCGCGCTGGGCGCCGCTTCAACCTGCGCGACCCATTCGCGGTCGTCTCGCGCAAGTTCACGTAGCCCACGCGGCACGCTCGTAGACACTGGCGCGACAACGCGACCTCCCACGCGAACAACGCGTCTTGCGTCCGCTAGTAGTGCGGCATGCGTTATGTCCAGCGCGAGCCCGTGTACCGAGGCGTTGGCGAGCGGCAACGCATTGTTGCTGAGTACGACGAGCTGATCTGCGCCGCTGCGCTCGTGCATGCTGGTATTGGAGTTTAGGGCGATACAATGCGCACCCGTCGCCTGTTCAATCTCATCGGCGTCTATGGCGAGCGCGCCGCATAACACTACGCGAAGACCAGGTTCGGTGAGGCCTAACAACGCCGCGGTGCGCATCCCATTTGACGCTGTGACCTCTGCTGCGCTCGGCAACCGAGCCACGCCGATCGTGGCCGAGGTCAGGTACACAATGCCATCACGCATGGCGTAGTCGGCACCGCACACTGGGCAACCGAGCGTCCCGGACAACAGTCGATCGCCATCGCGCGTGTCAGCTACGGTCACAAGCGGTGCGGAGTCGTGTGCTGCCGGACAGCGGAGTAATTCGATGGTGTCGACGCGCATCACTTTAACCTAACTGTACAGAACAACTGACCGAAAATTACACGAATTTGGTTCCAACAGTTCGTGGCAATCGCGTGACTCACCGTCGGGTGGTCGTAGGTTTTGGGGGGATTGACACGTTACTCACGCACTGGAAATCCGCACTTCATCGACATTGACGGCTGCTGAACGTGAGACGGCCCACAACACCGTGTCCGCCACATCTTGCGCACGCAGCATCGAGGCGCGCGTTGGAAAACCCGGTTGCGTGTCGGGATTGATCGGATCCCAGATAGGCGTATCGGTTGCCGCTGGCGACACGAGTGTGGTCCGCACACCGCTCCCGCGTAATTCGGCGCGCAACACCTCGTGCATGGCTCGCTGTCCATATTTACTTGCAGCGTAGGCGCCATTGCCGGCAAACACCGTACGATCAGCCACAGAGCCAATGGTGACTACGTGACCGCTGCCGCGCGCACGCATGTCTGGCAAAAATGCGCGTAAAACGCGGAATGGTGCAACGAGATTTACACCGATGGTACGCTCGAAGTTCTCGACGGACATTGCATCAAGCGGCGCGATCGGGAACAGTCCAGCGTTGTTGATCACGATGTCTGGTGCGCCACCGCACATCGTGATCGCCAACGCCACCATGCGCGCGACCGCCTCAGCATCGGTCACGTCACACGGTATCGCCACCGCATCTTCGCGGATACTATCGGCCAAGACTTGTAGCTCGTGCGCGGACCGCGCGACCAGCAATACTCGTGCACCTGATACTGCCAGCATTTCGGCCGTGGCTCGACCAATGCCGCGTGACGCACCGGTGATCAACGCCGTGCGACCCTCGAGTGCCCGCGCGCTCATCCGTGCTCTCTTTTCAAAAGAGCTTGCCTGAGCCGTATGCCAATCGCAGAAACTCATTGCGCGTTTTCGCGTCGTCGCGAAAATCACCGCGCAGAGACGACGTAATTGTGCGCGAGCTTTGCTTCTCTACGCCGCGCATCATCATGCACAAATGCACGGCCTCGATCACAACGCCAACCCCGCGTGGCTGTAACACTTCTTCAAGCGCATTCGCGATTTGTTCACCGAGCCGCTCTTGCACTTGCAACCGTCTCGCAAATACTTCAACAACGCGTGGCAGTTTCGACAATCCGACGATTTTTCCATTTGGGATGTACGCAATGTGGACGCGTCCAAAGAACGGCAGCATGTGATGTTCGCACATCGAATACATCTCAATGTCGCGCACCATCACCATGTTCTCGTGCGCTTCTTCGAACATTGCGTCTCCGATGACTTCTTTTGCGTTCAGCTCGTAGCCTCGGGTTAGCCATGAGAGCGACTTCGCGACGCGACTAGGCGTCTTGCG
>JANYFO010000405.1 GCA_025362635.1 Gemmatimonadaceae bacterium
TTCGAACGTAGCGTTCGCGGACGGTGACGATTTCGATGATGAAGCTATCGATGAAGATCTCGACGACGATGACGATGATCTAGACGACGATGATCTTGACGACGACCTCGACGATGACGAGGACGACGATGAGGACGATGATGATGATCTTGACGACTTAGATGACATCGACGATTTGGACGATGCCGACGCGGACGATGATCTCGACGCAAGTGCAGGGTCGGCCGGTAAGTCGCTGGGGGAGAAACTGTTGACGGTGTGCGGCGGGCTGGTTTAATTACTCGGCTCTGGACGAGCGGCTCAGCCGTACGTCATGGGCCTTTAGCTCAGGTGGTTAGAGCGCACGCCTGATAAGCGTGAGGTCGTAGGTTCAACTCCTACAAGGCCCACTCATAAAAACGGCGGCGGCATCGAGATCTTCGAGGCCGCCGCCGTTTTGTTGTGCACAACGGCTTTTCGTGAGCTGCGCCACAGCGGAGCCAACTCACAGATGCTCGTTGTCGTTGTTGCGCTCATCGTTGTTTTTGGGACGCGCGCCGAGGAAATGATGACCCGCACACACTAGTCATGTCGCGAGGTTGCCCATGTAGACAATTGTTCGTACCCGCCATGCTTCGGCAGCACGCAACAAACGCGTGCTCGGTCATACCGCCGGTCGTAACACCGACAGCGTGTTGCAGTGCAGAAAACACCAACTACGGATCCTGGCACGCACGACTCAAGCGTGCGTGACTGCACCAACGAACGAAGTATGGAGAGCAGTCGACGCGCTTTCTGTTACGCGTAGATGGTTTGTGCCGCCTAGACGGGCGGAATCGCATTAACAGTTGGACAATGGAAGACACCATAAAAGCGCTGCTCGCCGTGCTCCTGGCAGCCACGCTGCTTGCGGCACCGATTCATGCCCAGAGCAAAGTCACCGCGTCGGAGATTCGCACGACGCCGATGACGCCAAAACCAAATGGCATGATGGCAATGATGAATTAAAGGCGAAATTGATGAAAGCCGGGATGTTCTTTACATAACAGCGGAATGCGGAGGTCGTTGCGGTTGTTCTTCATAATCGCAGAAGCCGCTAACGCTCGTCCGCGAGATAGCGTTTGAGATATGGCGCCGTTCGGCTCCCGACGCTCAGCGCAACGTCCGCTGGTGATCCAAAGGCCACGATCTGTCCGCCCTCCTCGCCAGCGCCAGGACCGACATCGATGACGAAATCGCTGGCCGCCACAACGCGCATATCATGGTCCACAACAATCACACTGTTCCCCGCATCAACGAGCGCGTTCAGCTGAATCATCAAGCGCTCTACATCTGCGGGATGGAGGCCCGTCGTTGGCTCGTCGAGGATATACAAACTGGAGCCACGCGACTGACGCTGCAGCTCGGTTGCCAGTTTAATACGCTGCGCTTCACCGCCTGACAGCTCGGTAGCGGGTTGACCAAGCCGAAGATAGCCCAGACCCACATCGCGCAGGACGGTAAGCGCATGCGCAATGCCCGGCTCATCGTGGAAGAAATCGTATGCGCCATCAACGCTCATTCTTAAAACGTCAGCAATATTTTGTCCACGGTAGGTGATTTCGAGCGTTTTGGGATTGTATCGCGCACCGTGACAGACCGAGCACGGCGCATACACGCTCGGTAAAAAAAGCAGCTCGACGACGACAAATCCTTCGCCTGCGCAATGCGGACATCGCCCACTGGCCACATTAAATGAAAAGCGACCCGCATTGTATCGACGCGCGCGCGCGGCTTTCGTGGCAGCAAATAATCGACGAATGTTGTCGAAAAATCCGACGTATGTTGCGAGATTCGATCGCGGCGTGCGTCCAATGGGTTTTTGATCAACGCAGATGAGCCGCGTGATGCGCTCCATTCCGCGAACGATGCGACCACTGCTTCGCAGTCCACTTAGCACGTTACTCGGCATGCTGCTTGGCGCGTGGTCCGGTACGAGCAGCGCCTCGTCATCGCTGCTCGTCAACGTCTCTTGCCCGAGCGCCGCCCTCACCAGATCAACCAGCGCTTGACTGACAAGGCTCGATTTGCCAGAGCCGGAGACGCCCGTCACTGTCGTGATCACTCCGAGCGGAAAAGTCACGGAGATTGCTACGAGGTTGTTGCGCGTCACCTCGACGAGTTCAAGCCAGTGCGACGGCGTACGCGGTACTCGCTCGCGCAACGATTCGCGCACGTCGTTGTCACCCGCAAACAAATAACGCCGCGTCACCGAACGGGTGATCGCACGCAGACCGACCGGTGGACCACTGTACAACAATTCGCCGCCATTCTCTCCGGCCGCTGGTCCGACGTCGACAATCCAATCGGCACGACGCACGATGTCGAGGTCATGTTCGACGACAAACAACGAATTGCCCAATGCTTTCAAACGATCAAGTGCCTGAAGCAGCGCTTCTGTATCTGCCGGATGCAGTCCGGCCGATGGTTCGTCGAGCACGTACACAACTCCGAACAGATTGGAGCGAACCTGCGTCGCCAATCGCAAGCGCTGCAATTCCCCGGGCGATAGGGTAGGCGCGGTGCGCTCCATGGCGAGGTAGCCTAGCCCAAGATCCAAGAGCGTTCCAAGCCGTGAAACAACGTCGTCGACTATGCGCTGCACGACGAGCGCGTGCTCCGCATCGGGAACAAGCGCGTGTTGCACTGGTCGAAGATGCTCCGCCAGAATGCGCAGCGGTAGCCGCGACATCTCTGTGATATCAAGACCAGCAAAAGTCACCGCCAACGACTCCCGCCTAAGGTGTTTGCCTTTACAGAGCGGACACAAAACGCTGCGCATGTGCTCCGCAGCGCGACGCTTCAAATGCGCGCTTGTACTCTTGGCGAATGTGTGCAGCACGTAGCGTTTTGCGCTACTGAATGTTCCCATGTAACTCGGCAGCTGCTTGCTGTGAATCGCGCGCTTGACCTCCGCGCCGCTGTAGCCCGCGTACACGGGTACTTGCGGTTGGTCGTCGGTAAACAGCAACCAATTGCGATCTTTCTTGGACAGCGAGCGCCATGGCGCATCGATGTCGAAGCCAAGTGTGACGCAAATGTCGCGAAGGTTCTGCCCATGCCATGCCGATGGCCAGGCGGCGACAGCGCGCTCGCGAATCGACAACGAAGAATCGGGCACCAACGAGCGCTCGGTGACGGTGTAGACGCGTCCGAGACCGTGACACGTCGGACACGCTCCTGCCTCCGTATTGACGGAGAACGCGTCGGCCGCGAGCATCGGTGCACCACGCGGATAGGTCCCCGCGCGCGAGTACAGCATGCGCAATAGGTTTGAGAGCGTTGTGACACTGCCGACGGATGAGCGAGTCGTAGGCATCCCGCGCTGTTGTTGCAGAGCAATTGCTGGAGGTAACCCATCGATCGCATCGACAGCGGGCGTGCTGAGCTGATCGAAAAGACACCGTGCGTACGGCGCGACGGAGTCGAGGTACCGTCGCTGCGCCTCAGCGTACAATGTGCCAAACGCCAACGAAGATTTTCCCGACCCGGATACGCCGGTGAACACAACCAATGCATCGCGTGGAATGTCCACGTCGATGTTCTTAAGATTATGCTCTCGCGCGCCGCGCACCCGAACGTAGGCATCCCTCTCCATCTATTTCGCTTTAAAGCTCCGCGACGTCGAGCTCTCATCTTCATTGCGCGTCGCGGCAACGTTCACCGTTTGCGCAAGCTCTGTCAGCAGCAGATCTGTCTCCTCCTCTTCGTCTAACGTCTCCTGCAACACGGCAGACTGATCATCAAACCCAAGCAGCTGCGCGTACGTCCGAACAGTACCGTAACCCGCGATCTCGTAATGTTCGATATGCTGCGCACTTGAGATCAAGCCAGCATCCATCACGTCTGGATCGGCATCTACCTCCGTCAGCTCCGCGCCTTGCGCAAGCAGGCCTTCCATTCCTCGGCAATGCTTGCCCTTAGGGCTGATATCTAAGTCGCCACAGATCCGTTCCAACCGCGCGATATGCTCCTTGCTTTGATCTAGATGCGTGTCAAACGCATCCTTGAGCTCTTCACTTGTCGCTGCCTTGATCAGCTTCGGCAGCGCTTTTACAATCTGATTTTCAGCGCTGAACAAATCTTGTAGTCCTTCGACATACAGCGCATGTGGCGAATCGAGTTGCACAGTACACTCCGTGAACGTTTGGGTTACGCGGCTCGCACAGCGGGCGTGGTGCACGAATGTGACGAGGAGACCGTTGCTCGCAGCAACCGAGCAAAGAGTAAAGTCGCTAAATCGGCAAGGCGCGTGCCGACTCACGTCAACTGCAAAACTACAGCTGAATGCCGTGCATCTGCTCGTGCCATTTTCTACGCGCGCGCTTGGCAATCGCTCGATGCATCAGCACCGAGATGCTATCCACCACACTTTCCCACGACGTCGCGCTGTCCGACGGAAGACCCGTCGATGCGACCGGAATGGTGTTGTGTGCGCGCGAGTATCTGGATGTTGACGTGACGCCGTGGTCAAAGACAACATCAGCGTGTGTTAACAGATATTCGGTGCGCGCGGCAATTTCATCGGACGTGAGAATGCTGCGCTCAGGCGCTTCCATGTAGTCGTACACTACGGCTACCTCTCCAAACGCATTCAACATGATCGGCGCGGGCGTCGGAGTATAAAACCATTGTACGGGATGGATAAACCGATTGTAAAGCCGACCACCGCGACCCAATAATTCTAAGATGAGCGCACGGACAATCGAATGCGTTTCAGCGTCGCTCTCGCGATACGCGAGCGGCAAAGTTGGCACCACGTGCTGGACCCGAGCAATCGGTTCGGCTTGGGCTAGTGCGGCATGCGACTGATCCTCCACGAAGAGTGGAGTGTCGATATACAAAACATCGCGCGACCGCGCAAACCGCGAAAGCAGCTGCTGCGGCCGCTTCCACTCGCTGTCCCATCGCCGATCGCCGTGCACAATCATCGGTCGGTCCAGATTGAGATCCTTCGCAAGGTCGACTGAGAGAGTAGTCATCGTCCGTCGCCTACACAGCGCTGATCAAAAATAGCGTGCTCATTCATGTGCGCTTCCGGTTGAGAGTATCCTGCCGCCTCCTCCGCGCGCTACAAACGTGTGCGCGGAGGGCATCACAGATGACTAGCCGTGCATGGTCGGGGTGTCGCGCGATTCGAGATTCATCTCCGTCGCGCGTGAGGACTTTTCCGGCACGTTTTCCTTCACGTGGGCAACAAACAGGGTCCTAACGTATGCATTAAAGTCGCGTTGCATGTCGTCATGCTGCGACTCGCCCATTCTGCCAAGTTCGGCGAGCTTTGTATCACCGAGATGTTCGCCAGCCGCCGCGAATGTAGCAAATGTGTCCTGACTTTGCCGAATCATGACGATGTCTCCAACAACGCGCAGGAAATCCGTCTCCCGAAACGCATCGACAACCTCACGCGCCTTACTTAGCACGGCGCCTAGAACATTTTTTACCGAGCTACCGCCAACAGTGCCAATGCTATTGCCGTAAGATTGCAACATGGTCTGATGCTGTTGCAAATGAGGCAAATACTTAACGCATAAATCGCGGTACTCTTGATCGTCTGCCTGTTCCGCGTGCATTTGCACCGCATCCAGCAATGCATGATGCTGCACGATACAATTGTTTATCTGCGCGCGTAAAAAATCGTGTCCGGTGTCCATAACGTGATCCTCTGAGATGCGATTGCAAAGGCCTGCTGCGCATTTCGCGAGCGCGAAAACGGCAACCAACGACTTTGAACAACGCAAGACCTGCACCAACGAGCGCGATGAAACGTTGTGGTAACGCCGTGACTCAGGCGGCGTCATCTTTTGCGCTGGCGCATCTTCTTCACGTTGCCAAAACAAAATGTTTCACGTGAAGAACACTTTATGAAGAGTCGTTAATTGTAAAATGAAAAAAGATAAAAGAATGTTGATTATGCGTGTGCTACATCACATCGCACATAACTTTCTGCCAAGACATTGCGACTCTACATTACTCTCCGTAGACAGGCTCGTCAGTTGAACGAGTATCAACAGTGCAGTGAGCGCACCACGCATTCAACGGATGCACGATCTTGCCTTCAACTATCATCGCTCGTGCCTCGCGCGCCATTCGGCCTGCGGACTTCGTCACTGCCGAAACGATTGCGCCGGTCAAGCATCCGAGCATTGAGGCGTTGAGGGGAAGCTTCGCTGAATTTGCTCGGCCGAGTGGCGCCGACTTGCTCGAACGCACGGCGCCTATTACCGAGTGGATCAGAGCCAGACGCGATGCCCGAGTGTGGCCGTATGCGCGGGCAGTGAGCGGGAAAGTTGGAGCGACAATTCACGCGGAAGGCGAAACCAGCGCGGTGCGTCACGGACTGAATTTCGCAACGCAAGACTATTTGTCGCTGTCAGATCATTCACGAGTGCTGCATGCTGCAGCAGAAGCATTGCGCTGTTACGGTGTGCATAGTGGCGGGTCGTCTGCGCTTCAAGGACGCTCAGACATCTCGCGCGCGCTTGAATTCGAAATTGGTGAAGCGCTTCATACAGAGCACGTCGTACTGTTTTCGTCAGGGTGGGGTGCGGCGTTTGGTGCGGTCACGGCGTTGGTGCGTTCAGACGATCACATTGTGCTCGATCGCTTGGCGCACGCATCGTTGCAGACAGGCGCCGCTGCGGCGACGCGCAACATTACGTGCGTCGATCACCTGAGCGTCGATGCACTCCGGGCAGCGTTGCAACAAATTCGGTCTACTGACGCGCGTAATGGTATTCTAGCCATCACGGAGGGGCTGTTCTCCATGGATTCTGACTCGCCTGACCTACGTGCGATGCAGTCGGTCTGTCGAGAATATGGCGCGACGTTATTGGTTGATGTCGCGCACGATTTCGGCTCGCTTGGACCGAACGGAACGGGACACATTGGCCGTGACGGTATGCTTGGCGATATCGATCTCGTGATGGGGTCGTTTTCAAAAACGTTTGCGTCAAATGGTGGCTTTGTGGCGACGCGACACGCTGGAGTTCGCTCGTACATAGAAGCGTTTGGAGGACCGCACGCGTTCTCCAATGCGATGTCGCCGATTCAAATCTCCACGGTGCGAGAGGCGCTGCGCATTGTTCGCAGCACCGAGGGTGACACTCGACGCGAGTCGCTGATGACGGCCGTGTTGACATTGCGCGCAGGTTTGGCGGCGTATGGACTGCGCTGCCAGGGTGACCCATCAGCGGTCGTGCCAGTTATGGTGGGACATTCTGCCATTGCTCGCCTTGCCAGTGGCGACGTGCTTTCGAACGGATTGTTTGCCAACCTCGTCGAGTTCCCGGCCGTCGGCGTTCGGGCTGCACGTTTTCGCATGCAGGTCCAAGCAGATCACACTCCGGCCCAGGCCCTTGAGGCGGCGTCGATTATGGCCTGCGCGATAACGCGAAGCCGAACTACATGGGAACACATTCGTAGTTCGGCGTAACGTTGATGCAGCGTAACGTTGCTCTACTGGGCGCGCACACGACGACGACGTACAAGGCCTAAACCGACTAAGCCGGCCGCGACGAGTGCGTACGTTGACGGTTCTGGAACGGTGGTGATTGAGTACGCGAACGAGGCAGAGACACCCTGATTGACGATCGTTCCGCCGTTGTTAATCGTATTGAACACTCCTTGTGGTGTAACACCTGCAAACTGCGTGGAAAACACGCCGTCAAAACGCTGACCCGGAGCGAAGCCCGGACCCGTAACAACACCGGAAAGTCCCAGCGACGCCGATGTGTTGTTTCCGTCTTGCACAAGCTTGACAGGTCCGAACGTGATATCGCCGCCAATCGCGTTGACGAACACGGGACTGGAAAAAGTGAAGCCGCCAAACGTTAAAAACGGTATTGAGCGAGCTGTTGCGCCACCGGCTGTGACGAGTATGTCGGATACTGTAGCGGAGGTATTCGCAGCCACTCCAGAGAAAAGCCCCGTCGGGCCGGCAACACTGAACAGCGTTCCAGTAGTACCGCCAGTTGGACTGAGGAAATCAATGAGCAACGTGTTGCCGCTCGGATCGCCTGCATAATTGCCGAGGGTAACTGCACCTGTGAACGAAATCTGTCCAGACTGAGCTTGAGCAGTTGAGCCCGTGACGACCACAGCTGCGAGCGAAAATGTCGCTGCTGCCATGCTCCTCGTTAGTAACTTCCGTATCATGCTGCCTCCGGTGAAGAATGGCGTGGCGATTTGCACAGAACCGCGCGCTAAATCACGGGTTCGCCGAGCTTGTCTCGCGTACCCAGCAACCTCTTATTCAATTGTCGTGCCGGACATGAAAAGCTGCACGGCCCAGGCCGAATCAAAATGGTGATGGGCGTATTTCTTGCCGTCGCGTCGTGCAACAAGTTGAATTTCTCACACGACGTCAGGAGATCCACGCCATGTTCGCACCATTGTTTTTCACTTCGCGATGTGCTCTCACGCATCATTCGCACGCGACGTGCTCGCGCGCAACACCGTTCGCAGTGCTCGCGGTGTGTCTAACGCTCAGCGCATGTCAAACACGCGAAAACAGGGGCCCCGTTGTCGACTCTGCTGCGGGCTCACTCTCGCCAACAACCGGCGCGTCGATGCGCGCTACAAGTGCGATGAAAGACAGCATGGCGTCGGCGACCATGCCCGCCAAGGCTGCACCGGAGCAGCAACTCGTGCTCGACGAACTCGGCCTGTTGGGCGGAAAGCCGATTGAAACACTCAGCGCGACAGAAGCACGAAAGCAACCAAGCCCCGCTGATGCCGTTGTCGCATTGCTAAAAAAAGAAGGGAAGTCCACAGCGCCCGAGGCCGTCGGCTCTGTCGTGAATCGTACCATCCCATCAGCAGACGGAAGTATTCCAATTCGAGTGTATACGCCAACCGGTGCCGGTCCATTTCCAATCATTGTTTATTATCACGGCGGCGGTTTCGTAATTGCCACTAACGATACGTACGATGCATCGGCGCGCGCGCTGACGAATGCGGTGAACGCGGTTCTCGTGTCGGTTGAGTATCGCAAGGGGCCAGAACACAAATTCCCCGCAGCTCATGACGACGCGATCGCCGCATACAAATGGGTGCTCGCGAACGGAGCGACCTTGCACGGGGATGTGGCACGAATCGCTTTGGCGGGTGAGAGTGCTGGCGGCAATCTCGCGCTGGCGACGACCCTGACCGCGCGTGCGAGCGGTATCAAACTTCCCGTTGCGATTCTTGCCGTTTACCCGGTTGCCGGCAACGATACGAATACTGCAAGCTATCGTGAAAATGCAAATGCAAAGCCGCTAAGCCGCGCGATGATGTCGTGGTTTTTTAAACAGTACACGCGCTCTCCAGCTGATGCACAGGATTCGCGACTCAATATTCTCGGCGCGAATCTGAAAGGGCTTCCGCCAACAACGATTATCGCCGCGCAGTTAGATCCGCTTCGCACGGAGGGTGAGATGCTTGCGGCAAAGCTACGTGACGCTGGTGTGACGGTTGATTACAAGTCGTTTGACGGCGCAGCGCATGAATTTTTTGGACAAGGCGCAGTGCAACCATTGGCAAAGCAAGCCGTGCAGTTTGCGGCAAGCGGATTAAAGAACGCGCTCAAGAATTAGTCCTTCACCGTCGGACTCGCGGACATAGGTCCATGATTTGCGCTCGCAGCGTTCTGACCACGTTCAGCGCTGCGCGCGTAAGTCGCATGCCGATTTCCGGAGGACAGCGCGCTGCGGCGCGGTCTCAATTCATCACCGCAAGATCATCGGCTGTTGCGCGCTATGGCGTGCCTGCGGGACGCACAGCGCAATTGACGCGGTGCGATTGAGTTCGGCGATCCAGCGATCGCAGAAGATCGATGCGGCCACCGTCGGGCTAGTCAGGGATGCCTACGCCGCGCTCGGCGACACTGCAAAGTCCGCCGAACATTTCCGCAGGGTCTACTGCGTTTCTCGGGCGGGCATTGGCCGTCAACCCATCGTTCGATCCAGCGCATCCGGCTGTCGCACGTTTGGTCCTCGACTCGCTCGGCAGAGGCCTGGGTAGTTATTCGAGCGGGAAGTGACGTATCATGTGTAAATGCTCAACGCGCCGCACAACCACGCTGATCTTTCGTATCGCACCTGGCAGCGTGACGTTGCGCATGTCAAAGGCCGCGCCGTTGCCCTAGCAACCAAGCCTGGCCTGTTCGGTTATGGGCGACAAGACGCCGCGGCACTCTTGTTGGCCGAACATGCGATGGTGTCGCCGGGTGATGTTGTTGTGTCTCTGAATTGCGGTAGTGCACTGTTTGGTGCTCTGGCCGCGACACTGGGGAACGCGAGTCAGCTGTTGCTCACGGATCGCAATGTGATATCTGTCGAGGCCGCGCGCCGCACGTTGGCGATGCATAACGTCATGAATGCGACGGTGTTGTTGCAACAGGGTATTGGCCAAGCGCTAACGGATG
>JANYFO010000438.1 GCA_025362635.1 Gemmatimonadaceae bacterium
GCAGAGGTTGCAGAAGCAAAGGTTGGTGATGCAGGTCCCGGATACGTGCCCGCATCACACGCGGTGTTCAACGTCAGCGCCAGTTGTGATGGCGACGGATCAAATCGCAGATCCCAATTGCAGCCGCTCGCCGACGCCACCACAGCGTTCGCCGTGATGCTGATGGCGACCGGTTGGCCGTTGGGGGTTATCACCACCGACTGCGGCGCGCCAAGCACCGATCCATTCTGCAGACGCGTTTCCAACGTCAACGACTGTACCGCAAACTGCGGAGTAAAAACGAGGCTCGTTGCGTGCAACGTCGCATACCCACCGCCCGCCAGCCGCACCTTCCAATAGTTGGCAGCATTCGCCGATGGAATGCCGCTGAGATTCAAATATCCCTGTTTATTTTCCGTCAAACGATCCGTCTGAAATTTGTCATCCGACGGAATAGACGCCGCACGCAGCGTGTCAAACGCAGCCAATGTACTGGTTGGCGAAAACGCGAGCACCTCGGCGTCAGTTGCTCCTTTATTGTTGCCGAATGCATAACCCAACACATTCTTACTCGTCGCACCACCAATGGCCGGACTGTTCAGGCGTAGCTCGTAGCGACGAAAGGCCAGATCCCAGTCGGCCGACTTTGCCACCAGACCTCCGGTTGCAAAGCTGAAATACACGAGCGTGTCGGTGCTGCTCGCATTGAGCGGCCCAAAGGTGACGATCTGATTGACTGCGGGTTCTGGCGTCGACGTACCCGGACCCGTCGGATTGGCCTGCCCTTCTGAACACGCGGTGACAGCAATGACGACAGCAACTTGGCAAAGAGCGCCCACATAGCGGCGAACGGAAAACTGCATCGGCGAGGTATCCTGAAGTCGGTTTAAGCACGGAGCGCCGACTCAAAAAAGTCGTGGTACGCTCGCATACTGCCAGACTAGTGCCTTACTCGCCCTGACTGCATTCGTATAAGTGCGCATAGCACCTCCGCAGTTGTCGGCAGCTTACGGGATGGACTGCCCCCGCGTCGCACCAGTCGGACGCTCCGCTTGCACAGGCAAGGTGCCTTCGTTGGACAAATGCGGCGGTGTACTCATCCGTTCGAGCGGAGGACCAAGCGTGGGCTCGCACACGCCTTCAGCCGTTTCACGAATGAGCTGATCGACCACCGCGCGCAAATCACCAGTGCGTGCGTACGTCGCCAACTGCCGCTGTGCGCTGGAGCCATGCTCCATAATATGAAATGCATATTCGACCTCTTTCCGCGTGCCCAGCTCGTCCAGCACGTCATCGAGAAACCATTCGATGAGCTCGCGAATGAGCACCGGTGCCGGCATCTCCTGCTTTTTACCGAAATCAATCAGCTTGCCGCCTAGTCCCCATCGCACCGCGCGCCATTTGTTTTCTTCGATCAAGTCAGACGCGTACACGCGAAACGTCAGGTTATCTCGGCGCAGCTTCCACATCTTTGCCACCACTGCTTGCAAAATCGCCGCAACACAAATTGCTTCGTCAATGCGCGTATTCACGTCGCAAATGCGAAACTCAAGTGTTGGATACAAATGGTGTGGACGCACATCCCACCACACCTTCGATCCGTCCGGAATGCTGTTGGTGCGCACGAGGGTATCGGTCAGATCCGCAAAGTCGCTCCACCCGTTAAGGATGCGCGGCACACCGGTGCGCGGAAAATTCTTAAACACAATACTGCGGTACGAATGCAGCCCCGTATTGCGACCAAACCAAAAGGGCGAACTGGTCGACAAACACAAAATGTGCGGCAAGACATACCGACATGCGTTCAGGCAGTCGATGCGAAATTCGTTGTCCTCAATACCAACGTGCACGTGCGTCCCGAAAATCAGCAGACGATGCGCAAGATCCTGCAGCTCCGCCTTCACGCCGAGATAACGCTCTTTTGGCGTCATCTCCTGATTCATCCAGTTCGAAAAGGGATGCGTACCCGCCGATGCGATGGTCAGCCCGTGCTGCGCAGCCGCCTTGATCACGAGCCCGCGAAGCTTCGTGAGCTCCGTACGCAATTCTGGGATAGACGAACACACTTTCGTCCCAATTTCTACTTGGCACTGGTGCAGCTCGGCTTTCACGTCGGCGAGGATTGCATCATCGCTGGTCATCAGCGCATCAAACCCCGGCGTAAGATCACGCGTCACGGGATCGATAATCTGATACTCCTCCTCAATGCCAACCGTCAGACTTGGTCCGCGCATTACCGCTCCTGTTCCGCGTAGGCCAACCGCGATTGTCGCCATTCGACCGATGCGCGAATAAAACCGCCAAACAAGTGCCGCGTATGCGGATCCGCCATCTCGAACACCTCGGGATGCCACTGTACGCCAACCAAAAACGAATCGCCTGCGCCTTCGAGCGCTTCGATCAGTCCGTCCGGCGCCGTTGCCGAGACAACAAGCTCGCGGCCGACATGCTTGACGCCTTGATGATGCATGCTATTCACCGCCACCGATTCCGCCGCCAACAAGGTGGCCAGTCGCGTACCAGCCACGACGTCAACATCGTGGGCGAGATGATCACGATCATATCCCGCATTCGGGAAATAATCATGCTTTTGAAAGGCGGCGTTTTGCGCCGCGAGATCCTGCCAGAGCGATCCGCCGGACGCAACGTTGATCACTTGTAAGCCACGACACAGCCCGAGCACCGGCTTCTGCTCCGCAATGGCCCAGCGCACCAACTGGATCTCCACGCGGTCGCGTGCCGGATCGAGGTTGCCACATTCCTGTCGAACCGTCTCGCCATACTCGGCAGGATTTACATCAACACCGCCGGGAATAAGAATGCCGTCAAGTCGTTCGTAGATCTCGCGCAATGTGGCGAGGTCGTCGTCAAGCAATGGGATCATCCACGGTACCCCGCCGACCATCGTTGTGGCGAGAAAATAGCGCTGGTTCATCACCCACGACGCAGGCAGCGCCGGCGGAATGCCATCGATTGAATGCAACGTCTGTGTTGTCAACCCAATCACTGGTCGGGTCACCACGGACATCAGCGTTCCTCCACAAGAAAAGTTGGCACGTTTGAGCCACCGCCGGCCGTGACGTTGAGGAGCGGATCGGTTCCGATACGGGTGAGTACGCCGGTCATCACGGTGCCGTCTACGAGAAATGGCGCCGTATCTAGCATGCGCTCGCCGATGTGCAGCGCACCGTCTGTCCACGCCGGCCAGTCTTCACTCGGCACCACCACTCGTTCTTGGACAATGTACGGTTCGGCGAGCGCCGTCTGAATGGCAGCCTGCCACGTAGTATCGTTAACCGTCCACCCCAAGACGATCCCTTTGCCCCCGTAGTCGTCGTTGGGCTTTAACACCATCGTTTCACGGTTCGCGGCTACGTACGGAAGCAGGTCGACGGATTCGCCCCGCACGCTTGTGAAACGCTCCTCCACGACGCGAGTCCACGGCACGTGTTCTGTAACCGCGTCGCGCTGTGCATCCGTGAGTAAATGTGCTTGTCGTTCATCACTTACCACGGCCAGCGATGCCTTTTTGTGTAGCATTTTGCAGCGAAACGGATTGACCATGCACACGGTTCCGTCACGTACCGCGCGCACGACCGGCGAATCGAGCCCTTCTCGTGACACGAGTTCGTCGATGAGCACGCGCTTGTAAATCAGCGTGACGCGTTTGCCCGCGACCGAAAGCACGCCGTTGTTGTACACCGCATCACGCGGATCACCGATAAACGCATCGATTCCCAACGCTGAGAACTCACGTTCAAAGAGCACGAATTCACTGCGCGTTGGTACCTCGGCCCAGTCGAGGATGACAACGGTGGGCTTTTCACGCACGCCGCGCCACTGGTGGTACGCAGCAAGCATCGCGTGGACAATGGACGGCGCCGCAGGAATTGGGAACGCTGCGTGTGTGCGCGAGAACGCGTGCATGGCGGGTAACGCCATAAAGACGCGGGAAAGGGCATCGTTATATGCGCCTCCCGCGGGAGTTTCTGCGTTGTACTCCGTAAATTTGAGACCGCCCGCGCCCGGCGCAAAAAACGCGTCGAGACGAGACGTCGGACTGGCCGCGGCAAAACCTGGGTCGGCGTGTATGAGCTGTTCTTCCCATGCGGTCAGGCCGAATTGCGCGCGTAGCGCATCATTGCGCATCGCCGATATGCGGACGGCTTCGAAGGCAGAGCCAACTAGCGTGCACGCGCGGGCAATGTGTCGGTAGTCGCCGGGCGATAGGAAACGCGGGCGCAATACCCCGCACAGTGGTCGGTCGCCAAAGAACAAACCTTCCCTGCGCAGTAGCTCGTCCAACTTAGAAGCGGAGGCTTCCGCGAGGTCACCGTGGTCGAGGCTGCCGTGATAGCGTTCGATCATCGCCAGCATGCGCGTCCCCCGCTCAATTCGACCCGATGGGCGGACCCGTCAGCGTCGTGGGACGTGGTGCGGTCGCCAGTTTGATGGCAAGGTCGGTCATGTGCGTCACCACCCATTCAAAATACGATGGCGTCAGCGAATTGATGTCCATGTCTGGCGCCGGATTCATGAAGTCAATTGCATACGGAATGCCATCTTTTACGGCAAACTCAACAGTATTCATGTCGTAGCCGAGTCCGCGACAGAGCGTGAGTGCATCGCGTACGCATCGATCCTCAACCTCTTTTGAGAGATAGCCAGCATCGGGGATGTAGGCACGCGCGCCTGGATCATATGGCATGGGCAGGACATGCTCGCGTCCCAGCACCATACAGCGGACGTACTGATCCCATTTCACGAACTCCTGCACCACCATCGTCAGCGTGCCGCTGCTGTTGTAGTGCGTCATCAGCTCGTCCATCGACTGACAGATATAGACATCGCGCCAACCGCCACCGTGCGCATCCTTGAGCACACAGGGAAATCCGATATGCTTGGCAACCCTAGCCCAATCGAGCGGATAGGAAAGGTTGCGCAACGACTCTGCATGCGAAATTCCGGCAATGTAATCTTTGTTGGGGAGCACCATCGTCTTCGGGTGAGCGACCCCCAGCTGCACGGCCATGGTCGCATCGTAGAATTTGTCGTCGGCTGACCACATGAACGGATTGTTGACGACCGTCACACCCATCCGGGTCGCGTGCTTTAAAAAGGTTCGGTAGAAGCCGACCTCGTGCGAAATGCGATCAATGATGAGCGTATAGGGCACCTGCTGTGCCATGTGCGTTGCGTCCAGCTTGATGTATTCAGCTACGACGCCCGACTGCCGCTTGGCTACAGCGTCAATGAACGCAGGTGGGAACGACCATTCGCGCCCAACTAACAACCCAATCCGAGGTTCGATCGCCAATCTCGTCTCCAGAATGATTTACATGAGGGAGTTGCACGAGCTCTCACCAGAATGAAGCATTTGCCAGATTGCCGCCATGGGGAATATCGAGGCGCGGCACCGAAAATTATCCCCGTGCAAAACGCTACCGGACGCGTCCGTGGGTTCGTGTTTGCAATCCAGTGAAAAGCATATTTGTGATGTCGCGATGTGTGGACAACTATGCGTCGCGGTCCAGTAAATACAGGTCGATCACGGATCATGTTTTCCACATAGTTGGAATGCCAATCATACATCAGCATAGGCACTTACCTGCTTTTCCACATCATTACTAACGTATATCCACAAGTGCATCAACAAGTTAGGGTGTTGACCTCGTATTGCGTGGACGGGAAGATCGTCATAACATCACCGCCCGCCACGGAACTGGAACACAAAGTTTCTGCGGGGCTCACGTTTCTGACTTTAGCCAAATCCCGCTTATGCTCGTCGTCGCCTGCGCCGCTCCATTGGGTTCCATCGAACCCGCTCCGCTCACCTCTATGCCTCTCGGCATCAGTGATTCGGTCATTGGACTTGCGGCGTTCTGGGCGTCCGACGACAACTACTTCGTACGTGCCGAGTCGGCGGAAGGCACGGCGTGGTATCGCATTGAGATGGAGGCATTACCCGAAACTGGCGACGACGTGACTCGGCGTGCCATGGCTGAGTTGCTCGCGGACGTCACACCGATTGGTGGTGGGCGCGTCGCATTCCCGTGGGGTAGTTCGGGTCGCACCGTCTATCGGGTGTGGCGTTCGCAGAGCACCGGCGCAGCGGCTCGGTTTAAAATCCGGGCAGTTCGAGCTGCGCGGTCACGCCGCCTGCCAGCGTAACTCCGGCCGCCTGTAACCACGCCAAGAGCAGGTCTTGCCCGTGATCCCCGGCCATGGCGGAGCGCGCTGCGCTCAAATGGAGTTTGAACTCGGCCGAGACGTCTGGCAAAGTTCGACGAAGGACCGCTACGGTCAGCAGTTCAGTAGCATCGGCCATGTGTCGAATCGCGAACTCCGTCATGCGGGCACGCAGCGCGGCGGCGTTCATTACCGGTCCTTCCGTAGGCACTTCGTGATCGGCGCGACGTTCGCGAAAGGCTGCCAATCGACTTCGAGTGGCGGACAACGTGGGCAAGCCCTCGTTGGCCTGTTCGGCCAAAGCGGCAATAGGTGCACCGACCAGTCCAAGCCATGCCATCCACAGGGTACCACGTGCGTAGGCCTCCCAAGGCTCACTATCGAGTGCCCGGCCTGTTTTCCGCACCAGCTCCGCAACCCCGTTCCGAACTTCCCACCATCGGAGATAGCTGTCGGATTGTCTGGCCACCAGCGCGAGCGCGCCAAGCCGGAGCGCCCATTTGACCGCGGACTCGCCGTCGTCAGCGGGCGGTCGCAGTGCGGCAGAACATCGAAACGCTCGTGCCGCACCGACGGCCAGCACCGCTTGCGCGATGTCTCGGTTCGCCGAGGGCATAGGCTGCATGGCGGTTTCCAAATGGCTCAGGGCGGCGAGTTCGTACGCCGTGCCCAACAGTGCCAAGCCGTCCGCGATGGGCTCACCAAGACCATCGCCTGGAAGCAGCGACGCGGCTTCCGCCCGCTCGAGCAACAGTGCTCGTCGTTCAGGCGGAATTGCGGCGACCGCCCAGTGCTCGTCCAACGTGCTTTTCGCGAGTACACCCAGATCGCGCGCCGCGCTGTCGCGCTCCGCCGTGGGGGTGAGGACGTGCATTCAGCCGTCTCCTCTGCAGGGATCGAACCCTTCCGCTCCTTCGCCGACCGGATGTGGTGGCGACACGAGACGTTTCACTGCACCGCCAACCGACCATCAAGCGCCTGATCGTTACTCCCGACACGGCGTCCTGTACCGAACGCTAATCCAACCGCTCAAACAGAAGTAACCCCATGCGGTTACGACCGCATTGGCGACTCCTTCGCTCCACTGTCGCATTTATGTAACAAGTCTGCGTCTGTCAACCCCTGACAGCCGCCATTCCGGAGATTCCTGGTGGGTTTTGAGTCCTCTCGCGCTGCTCGGCGGCGTTTTGCTACACTCGCTGCGACAAATAGCCGCGTAAACGAAGCATTGTCGCCGAGTGCCTTTCCTGGATTTTTCGGCGAGGAAAGGCTGCCGTCGTCCACGCACGCTCCTGTACCCGCAAGTTTTTGTTCGCCGGACGCCGATCCGGCCAAGGCGCTTGTCCTGCAACTCGATACATTGGCGCAAGATATCGTGTCTACGCCAGGAGCCGGTGGCGCATTGCTTGCAGCATTTGCTTCCCAAGCGCGCGCGCTGACGATGGTGCTCGAGGCCGCGAGGCGATCCGGGTCGTCGCCGCTTCCACCGTCCGTACTCAGAGCAGCCCAAGCAGCGTTGAGCATGCCGGAAGCGTTGGCAGGGCTGGCGTTGCGATAATTCGGCTGCAGCCTGTCATTGTCATCTCGCCGTACGAGCGGCCGGTCCTCCACTGCAACGAGTATGCGCGTGCAAAATATTCCGTACTTCCTCACCGTCGGCGTCGCGGCGTTTATCGCCAATGCGCCGGCAGCAGTTCGGGCACAGCCCGATGGTGCGCGCGCGGCCTTCCGTGCTGGTCGCGCTCTTGCGCTCGCTGGGCAACCAGACTCTGCGCTCGTCGTGTTCACCAGCGTCGCCAAGATGGCGCGCGCAGGTGGCGATTGGGCAATGCTCACAGCCGCGGCTCGTGCCACTGCTGATGTCTATCTCGTGTACAGGAGTTGCGCGGACTCTGCGGTAAGTATTTTACAAGGCGCCGTGACCACTGCGGCGCCCGGTGACCGTTCTGCGGCGGATGCGCTCGTTCGCGTCCTTGCCGCGCGCGGTGATGCGGCTGGTGCACGCGCGGTGCTGGTGAAGGCCTATGCCGATGTGCCGTCGGTGGGCCGTAACATCACGCGCGAAAGTGTGACATTTCTGCAAGGTATGGCATCGGTGGAGCGGGCGGCGAAGCATGAGGATGCCGCGGTCACGGCGCTGCGCTCAGCGGTACAGATCGCTACCCGCATGCACGCAGGGGATGTCCAAGCCAGTGAGACCCACTCGGTCGGTAACGTTACAGCTGAAAACGCGTGGGTACTCTTTGATCTGGCACAACTGCGACTGCACGCCAAGAGTGCCGGAGTCGCATCCGTAAAAGAAGGGACGCGCTTAATGGACCAACTCAGCGCTGCATGGCCAATCATCGAAGATCCCGAAACGGTGCGCTTCCCTACCTCACGTATCGGCGATCGACTTTTGCTGCTCGCGCGTGAGTGCCAAAAAAACGGAACGTCGTGCCCTGCACCGAAACCGACAAAATGTTGAGCTAGTTCGCCGTGGTGGGTAGGGCGATCGTGACGGCGGTGCCTTCGACAATGTCATCGCCCGGATTGACAATGAGCACGGCGTCAGTCGGAAGGCCGCTCGCCACTTCCACTTCTGCGCCGTAGTCGCGACCAAGCGTGACGCGCACGATGCGCGCTCGCCCGTTCACCACGACGGCGATCTGTGGCCCTTCCGCACGCAGCATGAGTGTGTTGGTAGGTATCAGCATCGGCCGCGCGACGCGTTGCAGCACCAACTTTACTTGAGCATACATGCCGGGAAGAAGCCGGCCGGTGCTGTTCGCGAGCTGAATTTCTGTCAGTAATGTTCGCGTCGCCGGATCAAGCGCGTTCGATGTTCGCGTAACACGTCCGACAAATGCGGTCGCGCCGAGCTCCTGCACCAAAATTTCCGCAACCAGCCCGACGCGCACACTTGGCGCGGCGTTTTGTGGGACGTTCGCGATGACGCGCAATGAATCTGTCTGCGCAAGCGTGAAGAGCGGTCGAACATTGGCATTGCCGCCCGGTACAACGAGCGCGCCGACGTCAACATTGCGCGCCGTGACCACACCAGCGAAGGGCGCCAGAATTCCACCAAAACGTTTAAGCGCGGTGAGGCGTTTTACATTTGATGCTGCGGCACTCGCGCTCGCCCGGGCCGCGTCGTAGGCACCTTGCTTTTCATCGAGCTCTTGTCGCGTTGCGACATTCTGTTGAATGAGGTTGCGCCATCGATCCAACGTGGTGCGCGTCAGTTCGGCCGTCGCTTGCATTTGTGCCAAAGTGGACCTTGACTGCGCTAACTCCTGATCGAGTTCTGGAGTTTCGATCTCTGCCATCGCTTGCCCGGCCTTGACGCGCGAACCCATGTCCACAAGCCAGCGCTTTACATAACCACTGGTGCGAGCGTACAACGCTGTTTCGTGCAAGCCATACAACGTCCCCGGCACCGTGAGCGCTTGCGTCGAATCGCCGCGCCGCGCATGAGTAACCATGACAATCGGTTGCGCCGATGACGACCGTGTCGCCGCCGCCAGTTGCTTCGCGCGCGTCAATCGCGGCAAAATCCCAGCCACGAGCAGCGCGACAATCAACACGACGACGCCAAGGATCATCGCCATTCCACCACGCCGT
>JANYFO010000482.1 GCA_025362635.1 Gemmatimonadaceae bacterium
AACTCGCGCTCTCCTCGGTTTCAAGGAAACGCGTCACCTTCTGAAACAACATCCGTCGTGCACGATCAGGGACGTTCACAAAGGGGCAGACCGGATGAACCGCTTGGAAGTGTTTGCACGCGACGCGTTCCGTTGCGTGTATTGCGGCACCGTGCAGGATGTTAGCACCCTGAGCGTGGACCACGTGCAGCCGCGCGTGCGTGGTGGCGACAGCTCTGGAGGCAACGTAGTGACCGCCTGCATCGCCTGCAACACGATTAAGGCATCACGGCCGCTTGCGCAATTCTTAGCAGAAAATCCAGTCGCCCGTGGGAACTTCTTTCTGTATGCGCGGTACATATGGGAACGGCATTTGAAAGCGGTGGCCGAGGAGCTTGCGCGCCGGGGCGTTGTGGAGCGTTCAACGGGTTTCGTGGAGGAGATTCGGAGGCTGCGCGGCTCCGAGGCCATCGCTGATTTTTAATATAGGCAGACCCCGACGCAGCGTAACTGCGTCGGGGTTTGTCGCATCAGGGCATAAAAGCGCTCGCGACCGGCTGGGTACCGGGCTATTCCCGGACACTGTTCGACATCGTCGTAATAGTTCCGGGACGGATCGGTTTAAAGAGACACAGGCCTAATCGTGTGCCTCACCCCCGCAGTAACGCCATCACGATTTCGCCGACAATCAACACCACAATGGCGATCTCAAGTGCCTCACTCCGTGCCGCTTGGGCCTCGTCGTTCAACATGGCGTACGTATCTCGCAGGATGGCGAGTTTTCGATCGATGCCTGCGCGCCATGCCTTGCCACGAAAGAGTTCGAGGCTCGCTGAGTAGACGCGCGCGAGATACACGTCATCGGTGACCTTCAGGGCATTTTCGACACGCTCCACGAGTTCGGTAGAGTCAGCGACTTGTGCCTGAAGTTTTGCGAGCAGACCGGCAAAACGACGACCGGGGAAAAATGCCCGACGCGCACGCGCCTGTTCAATCGCATCATACACGCGTGGCAATTCCGCATCGAGCACGGCGTCGTAGTATCGCAACTCCAGCAACTGCGCGTTAGCAAATTCGAGAATGTACTGCAGGTCCGTGTCGTGCTCGCCCGGTTCAACCACTAGCGCATTGTCCCACGTGAGAATCGCGAGGTCGTCACAGTAGTACGAGAAGCGATGTGGGAGCAATTCCCGTTTTGCTTCTACGCTCAGCGGCCGCGTTTCATTAAGCAGGAGCGGCACGACATCTAGTGACGAAAGTGCATCAGCGGTCAGCACCGCGCCGTCGGAGCATGTGACGTGCGTGAGCCGAAACACCGTATAGTCCTCATGCACATCGGCAATCGATGGTCGCTCGACGGCGCCGCGAATGCGTGTCGTGAGCAATTGAAGATGATGCGCGAACATCGCGTTGATCCCGGCGTGACCATCTAGACTTCGACCAAATTCTGTGAACGAGGCCCACGACTGTGCATTGGGCGCTCGTACGCGCACACGAAGCGAGATGACGCCGAAATCAAAAACGCGCGCGGAGATGTCTACGTCGTGGGCGTCTCCCGACACCAGCAACACCTCCGTGCCCAGCAGCACCGTCACCGGCGGGTTGGTAATCTGCAGGGCTTGCCCTTCGCCGCGCACCGGGCGAATGCGCTCCGGAGCACTTTCCGCAAGCAGGTCGAGCGCTCGCTCCAGATCGATGCTGTAGCCAACGTCGTGCAACCGATACGCAATCGCCGCCCCGACAACGCTGAGGCCATCCGCTGCGACCAAGGGTGACGCACGTTCGGAGCTCATGCCGAAACCTAACGTGGCGGCCGAAATGTCCCGCGCAACGCGCCGAGTCGTTGTTACCTTTCGTGCATGAATTCGCACACAGCATCTCTCATCCTGCCCGATCCGCTCATCATTGCCAAGGGCTACGCGCATCCAGAGCGTCTCGTCTCCACCGACTGGCTCGCTGCGCAGGCAAACAACCCATCGATCCGCCTCCTCGAGTGCAACGAGGATGTATTGCTTTATAGCGTAGAGCATATTCCTGGTGCGCAGAAACTCGATTGGCACATCGACCTCAATGATCAGATCGAACGCGACTACGTTGCACGCGATGCGTTCGAAGCGCTCTTGCAAAGCAAAGGGATTGACGAGAGCACCATGGTCATTTTTTACGGCGACAAGAACAATTGGTGGGCAACGTACGCCTTTTGGGTGTTTCGATTATTTGGTTTTGAGAACGCGGTGATACTCGACGGCGGTCGCGCCAAGTGGATTGCCGAGGGCCGTGCGACCACCACTGAGGTGCCATCGTTTCCCGGCACGACGTACCGTGCGGCCGAACGCAATGACACAGTCATTCGTGCATTTCTCGACGACACGCGCGTGCACATGCTGGCCGGTAAGCCGATGATCGACGTGCGCTCACCGCAGGAATACACCGGCGAAAAGTTGCACATGCCCGACTATCCGCAAGAAGGTACGCTGCGCGGTGGTCACATTCCGGGCGCGCGCAGTGTGCCGTGGGCACGTGCCGCCAATGCCGATGGCGCGTTTAAATCGGCCGAGGAACTTCGCGCCATTTATTCTGGCGAGCTTGGCCTCTCGCCAACGGACGACGTGATCACGTATTGCCGCATCGGCGAGCGTTCATCGCACACATGGTTCGTGCTCGCGTATCTGTTGGGCTACGAACGCGTACGCAATTACGACGGCTCGTGGACCGAGTGGGGCAACTCGGTACGCGCCGCCATTCGCAAAGGAGCAACTCCGTGACCGACCCCGCCAGCACGGCCGTCTCCGACGCAACCGGAACACCAACAAGTGTTGCCGTGACCGGGAAACCGCCCACGCGTGTGCGCGCCGTGTGGAACGGTGAGATGCGCTTCGACGGACATCGCGAGGCGGGGGGTCCGGCAATTCACCTCGATGGGCATGGTGTCACCGGCCCGTCGCCCGTTGATGCCCTGCTGTTAGCGTTGGCTTCGTGCGCCGGCATTGACGTCGTAGAAATTCTCGCGAAACGTCGCACCCCGGTGCAATCGCTTGAAGTAGCCGTAGTTGGTCAGCGTGCGACCGTAATCCCGGCGCGCGTGACGAGCGTCCATCTCACGTTTCACATCACGGGCGCTGATGTGGATCGAGCGCAGGCCGAGCGCGCGATTGAGCTTGCGATCAACAAATACTGCTCCGTGAAGGAATCTCTCGATCCCAACATGCCAGTGACCTGGACGCTGTTGTTGAACGGCGCATAGGCACTCACGCGACTTTTACTTTTTGTTCTCAACGGCCTTTGCAATCCACGCCAACGCGCGCGGATCTTTCGAACGTGAGAGCCAAAAGATCGCGGTCTTGCGCAGCTCGCGGTCGGGTAACGTCTCCGACATGCGCAGCAAGTTGGTCACAGCCTCTTCAGGCGGGCGTCGCGACATCGCAAAAATCGCTTGCTTGCGCACTTCGCGGTCGCCGGCTTCATACGCGACGGAGTCGAGCGTCGCCGTTGCTTTGTCACCCGCCACTTCGCCGAGCCAGAACATCGCCTGCGTGCGAACGTCTGACGAACGTTTTTCGTTACGCGCAATGCGCAGAAGCGCTTGCGCACCATCCAGCGAGTCGGTGAGCATGATCGCCGAAAGTGCCTCACGCGCCGGTTTATCTGGCCCAACTTCGGCAATATGTAATAGCCATTGACCGGCGACTTTCGCGGAGATATTCCCGAGGTCCGTGACGCCGGTGTCAGCGCGCCAGCGTCCACCAACGCCAGTGCGAATTTCTGTCGTCTCGCCGTCAACGCGTACGACAACAACACGCGCCGGCCCTGCTTCGCACGACACTTCAATATCCCGTGAGCCCCACGAGTCGTTCGTGTTGCCAGGGCGCGATCGGCTCCAGCCGTTTCCATTGCCGCACACACCTGGCCGCGTCGCGAAGGTGAGACGTACACGCCCGTTCCGTACGGCGTCAATACGCGTGGCGAGCGCAGTAACGCTGCCTTGTGCGCACGCCGTATACAGGGGCGCCGCGAGCAAAAACGCCGTTGCCACCACATGCGTGCGCGTGCTTCGCATGAACGCACTCATCGATCGATAATTTCTTGCAACAATTGCAACACGCGAGGATCTTTGCTCCGCGACAGTGAACTTAGCGCCTGCTTTTTCAATTCGACGTTTTTGTCATTGCGTGCCACGTCAAGCAGCTTGTCGATACCACCATTCTCCTTCAACATTGACATCGTTGACAGCAACTGTTTCTTAAGCTCAACTTCGTTGCTTCTATCATACAGCGTGGCAATTTGCGCTGGTAGAACGCCCGCCATACTGACATAGCTCAATACCGAACGTCGTGTCTCCAACGATTCTTTTTGGTTTTGTGCAACGTTCAGCAAAAAGTCGCGTGCGGCCTCACTGCGCTGCTGCGCAATGCTGCTGAGAATGCTCCGTTTAAATTGCGCATCATCAGCGCGGCCGTAGACGTCTTTCAAAAACAACATTGCGTCGTCAGACTGACGACCCTTGCTCTGCACGTACCACTGCACCGCGTCCGATCGCAATTCGATTGGTGCGTTCGCGTCGAGTGCGACCTCTCGCAGCGTCGTCGCGGCACGCGGCGATTTTGACCGCGACAACGCGTACACGGCTCGTTTGCGTAAGTCCAGATCCCCGTTGCCCTTCACGAGATCGATGAGCATACCTGCTGCTTCATCCGTCGGCACATTGGATAGCCAAAAGACCGCTTGTTCACGAACCTCTTTATCCGGATCGCTTTTCGCGACGTTCACGAGAATTTCTGCAGCATCCGTTGTTTTACGAGACGCGACCAACCAAACCGCAGTACGTCGCATCGCTTGTGTACACGCCTCACGACGCGCCAATACTTTTTTCAGAATCGGCATGGCCTTGTCCGCGTCCAACGCAGTGAGTGCATTGAGCGCGTCAACGCGCTCGTCATCGTCAGCGCGAGGACATCCGTCGTTTGAGGCTTTGACCGCTCGTCCATACAGCGTTTGCGCGGCAAACGAATCACCACGCCGAGCGAGTGCAATGTCGATCTTTGCATTGAGCGCCGTCGCGTCACCATTGGTGGTTGCTTTCGGAAATGCTTTCAGCTGCGCGGTGAGCGCGTACTGCGCTGCGCGTAGATCGTCTTGGCCGCCAATGCGCTGGAGTGCATACGCTTCCCAATAACCCGCATCGGGTGTGTACGTCGACTTCGGATACTGATCGCGAATGCGCCGGAACAAGTCGGCCGCCTTGCGATTTGCGTCATTCGCCAATGCTTTGCGCGCTTCCCGATACAGTGAATCAGCAGGATCCGTCGCGTCCCATGCCGCCGGCGGGGTCGACACGCGCGTCGTCGTCCACCCGGTCAGACTCTGCAGTGCTTTTAACTCGTCGAATGCCGAGAGGCTCGTTAAGCGAGCAAGGGATGGTTCGATTGACTGCATCGAATACTTATACGAATCCAGCGCACGCAGGCCCGCCATGGAACGTTCAACCGCGTCGCGCGTGATGTCCGCGATCGCTTGACGATCGATACCAAAGCCACGGGTCCAATCACTTCCGTACGGCGCCCGTGCAGGAGTGGGCGCGACCGGCGGGAGGGGCGGCACCTGCGCCGCGGCGACGCGCGCCCATGCGAGACCAACCAACAACGCACTTTCGCGCATTGCGCCGTACCACCGTACTCTCTGCGTCTTCATTCGAGACCTCCGTGAACGGAAAGTTCTTCGCGAACCGCGGCGGCTGTCACTACGGCCCGCACTCGCGGCAAAAGGTTGGTGTCACGCATCGTTTCAGTCGCCACTCGGCGCGCATCGTCTGCGCCATTGCTACGTGATTGGATGATCTGCATCATCACGAGTTCGAGATCTTGCAGGAGACGACGGGATGGTTCGTCGCGCAGAGTTGGTTCGTCGATCAGCAATCGCGTCGTGCCGAGGAGATCGCGCGCCCAACTGGTGACGTCGAGCCCAGGACCAAGATCGGGATCGCGGTCGCGTACCGTCGTCAGCAACGCGACCGTGCGAATGAGATGTTCGTCCATCGCCACTCGCATCGGATCGGACGACACCGGGCCTGCCGCGAGTGCATCAGGTCCAAGCGCGGATGTTGCCGACGCGCTTGCTGCAGACGCAGCAGACACCGTCGTCGCGACGCTGTTGCCGCGCACGACCGATCCCGACGACCATGCGTGACGACCAATTGCAACACCAACCACCACCACCGCGGCAATCGCGCTTACGCGCCGCCACAGCGATGCTGTGATACGCCGTGGCGGCTTCGTTGCATTGCGCTTCCACGTGCGGCGGTTCGCGTCGATGCGTTTCCACATCATCTCGTGAGGGACGATAATGTCGTCCGTTACTTCATGAGCCAGTGCACGCATCCACGGATCGAGCGGACGGTCCGTATCGTCACCATGCTGCGGTTCATGGGTGTTATCGGTCATGCCAACTCCTGTCGTGCAAATGGCGCGAGGGCCACTCGCAACTTTTCTCGTGCGCGGGATAACTGCGACTTACTGGTGCCCACAGCGACACCGAGTGCTTCGCCAATCTCCTCGTGCGTAAAGCCTTCCACGTCATGCATCACAAAGACCTGTCGCGTTCCAGGTGGCAGTGCGTCGATGGCAGCACGCATGCGCGCCTTCAAATCGGGATCACGTTCGATCGGCCAACGTCCGAGTGTTTCAGCTTCTTCAATCGGCGCCGCGAACGCGGCGCGACGTTTGATCGTGCGCAGTCCGTTGAGCGTGATTGATACAGCAATGGCGTGCAACCAACTCGAGAGTGCCGACTCTCCGCGAAACTGCCCGATACGCTGAAACGCACGAATGAACGTGTCCTGCGTGAAGTCCTGTGCGAGATCGGCGCGATCACTCATGCGATAGATGAGGCGATACACGCGGTCGACATGCCGATCGTAGAACTCGCGTTCTGCCGCCGGTTCGCCCGCTTGAAGTCGCGCGATCAGATCTGCATCAATCACGGCAGCGCGCCGAGCGATGGAGTTGATCGTGACGTGTCGATTGCTGCTGGGTGCGCATGCATGTGCACGAGAGAGACAGCGGGTGCGCGCAAAGGGTTGCGTCGACGTCCACGCGCTCTGTGTATCTCGTGCGAACGCCTATTCGGCGCGCGGAACGGTGGCGAGTTCGAGATTGCGCTGTGGCACAGCAATAGGTTGCGCGGCGCCGGCGCCGAGTCCCTTGGCATTGTGATCGGTGAGCACCCGTGTCATGAAGCGTTGCCCCTCGCCAATACGCTCCACTTCAAGTCCAATCGAGTCGACCGCGTCGCTGAGCTGATCGAGACGGTCCTGCACCTTTTGCGGCACAGGCGAGACGGTCGTGGCGCCACGTTTCCAAATACGGCGGGCGTATGCGATGGAAATCGGCATGAGTACGCTCAGCGTGAAGACGATCGGAATTGCATACATCGACTCCGGCGGACCTTGGCGAACGTACGGCGGCGGCTCGACGATGGCGCCGGGCACCGAGGCGGCCTTGGCGACGGCGGCGTCGGCCTGCGCGAGTTGCTGATCGACTAGCGTGATGCGGGCGTCAAGTTCTGCAATGCGACCAATGAGGCCGGGCTTTGCCGCAGTCGGAGTGTCGCTGTCGGCTAAGCTACTGGTCAGTTCCGAGCGCTTGTTTTCCAGCGATTCAAGCTGGTTTCTTAACTCCGACCGCTCGTTTTTGACCGCCTTGTACACATCAGCAGCAGTAGCGCGCGATATCACACGGGCGCCGTCGACGCTCCGCGCTGGTTGGGGCGTCGCTGGTGTATTGGTCGAGCTAGGGGGCTGAACGCGCATTAACTGTCCTGTCAAGGTCGCCGAGCATGCGCCAACCCCACCGGCTGGCTGACAACGCATACGACGTCGCGTGCGTTGCCGTTTCAGCATTCTGCAGCACTGTCGCTCTTTCGCGCTAGCGGTCTTTCGCTTTAGGGTCTGCCGATGATCTCACGATACGAATCTGCAATGCGGGCTGCGGCTCGCCGGTATGCGCGATTTTTCGCGTCGTCAGTGATTTTGACGACCGCTTTGCTATCGGCCTGTCATCACGCGCCACGGTTGGCGCATGCGGGGGTCGACCCGCTCGGGAGCCTCACCCCACTGTCGCCGGCACTTTACGGCGCTCGGCTTCCGGATCGGTTAAGCGACAGTACGTATTGGCGCATGATCACGCAGTTTTCTGAGCGTGGCGGATATTTTCGATCCGAAAATTTCGTATCGAATGAAATGGGCGTGCAGTATGTGATCCCCCGGTTGCTACAAGCGGTGCCGCCTGGTGGTGTGTACTTGGGCGTGGGGCCGGAGCAGAACTTCACGTATCTCGCGGCGCTGCGTCCGCGCATTGCCTTCATCGTCGATATCCGTCGACAAAATTTATTGCAGCATTTGTGGTACAAAGCCGTGTTTGAATTGTCACCAACGCGTGCGGCATTTCTTTCGCGATTATTCGCGCGCGCGTTGCCGACGAACGCCGTGCCAACCTTGTCGGCCGATTCGCTGATCGTAGCGCTTGGAAGAGCGCCTGCGGATCCGATCCTTTTTCGGCGCACGTTTGCGGAGGTACACGATCTGTTGGTGAAAACGCATGGATTTACGATTGATTCAACCGATCTGTCGACGCTGCGCTACGTCGACAGCGTGTTTTTTTCGTCGGGCCCGTCGCTCAATTATTCCTCAGGGAGCAGTGGGTTTGGAGGCGGCGGTGGACGTGGTGGGTTTGGGAGAAGCATGCCCACGTTTGCTGACATTGCAGGCGCGACAGACGAGACGGGATTGAACCGCGGATTTTTAGGTTCGGAGGCGTCGTATACCGTGGTGCGAGACATGCAACGTCGCAATCTCGTTGTGCCAATCGTTGGTAATTTTTCTGGACCGAAAGCGCTGCGCACCGTTGGGGCATGGCTTCGTGAGCGCGGGGCAAAAGTGAACGTGTTTTATACCAGCAACGTTGAGCAATACTTGTTCATGCAAGGCGACGATTGGAATCGGTTTTACGCGAACGTCGAAACGTTGCCGCTCGATACCACGAGCGCATTTATTCGCTCCGTGACCAATCGCGGATTTGGTGGTGGCGGATACGCGGGGCGCAACGGCAACAACATGATGGCGCAGGTAACGTCGCCGATTATGTCGTTGGTGCTGGATGCGAAGACGGGACTGGTGCGGAGCTATGGGGATGTGATTGGGCGATCGCGGTAGGGATTGGGGATTAGGGGGGACTTGACCCAGCTAACTGACATCGGAACCTATCAATGAAAATGAGACGGTCCGGATGAACGTCTATTGCGCGATGACGACGGTGTGCGCCTCCGCGCGATTGATGTAGACGGCGGGGGGAAGCGTGGTGGGTTTTGGCGCGCCGTGCACGAAGCGTTCGGGATGTTGTAGAAACCCGGTGCGCATGGTGGCGTCGCGCTGGGCGAGCTGCGTGGCGGCTTCGCCATGAAACACGGCGCTGGGTGTGCAATACG
>JANYFO010000028.1 GCA_025362635.1 Gemmatimonadaceae bacterium
ATGCGATCGTTGCGTCGCTCACCGAAAGTGGCGAAGCACTGGCCATGCAGATGGAACAGATGACGGATGAGCAGTTGGCCGAACCGGTCGCCGTCATGGCAACGGATAAGTCACGGTTTGAGCTCTTGCTCGGCCTCAAAGAGCATGAGATGCATCATCGTGCGCAGTTGATGCAAATGCAGCGATTGCTCGGTATGGTACCGCATCTGACGCGCGCACGGCAACAAGCGTCGTAAAAAAACGCGGCACTCTCCGTTGCCTTTCGCAATGGAGAGTGCCGCGCGTTGTGTGGGGTTATCTATTTGCTGTATTGTCCAGCGTTGGCCGCGTTGCCGCTATTGGTGATGTCACGGTTATATCGCCACGTGCGCCGATCGTGTAAACTTTTCCGGCCGAAAACGACACCGCTGCGCGGCTGATCGCGTTTGTTGCCGTGCCAGCGAACCTTGTGCTGATATCGTAGACGCCGTTCGGTAACGCGGTGAATGCACCGGCGGTTTTATACGTCACTGCATTGCCCACCGCGACCTCGACCAATGTGGTCGTATTTTTCGCATACAACGTCATCGGCGCCGAGTTCGGAATGGCGTTAACAAAACGGACGTACGCGACCGTAAAGTCGATGGTGCTCGAGAAGGAGTCTTCGATAAGAAACCCCTCCGCTGTTTTCGCCGTTGCGTCGTAAAACCCGCTCATATAGAACGAATAATTTTTTCCGTCTGCGATTGTTCCGGTCACTTTCGACACCGCCAGATCCTTGTCGATTGTCGCCGATATTTTTCCAGTAAATGTGTATTGACCGGGTGCGATGGCCGCGTAGAATCCTCCCGATCCGACACTGCCGTACGCGACACCGAGCGTCGACTCGACGCCGGAGGCGGAGCTGATTGCCGTCACCTTCGTGTCGTTCGCGTAGAAATTCACGCTGGGCGCGTTCACGCCGAAGTTAAAGAACTTGATGCGAGACGATGCGATTGGTCCGGTGATATCCTGCACGCCGTTTTTCTCGCAACCGGCGAACATGGCGACGCACAGCAGCGCCGCGACTGATCGGTATCTGTTCATATGTCGGTTACGGTTGAGTGATCCAAAGCGGCTTTGTGTGGTAATCCAGCGCGAGTCCACCGATGGTAGTGAGCGCTGGCACGTTCCACACGTACTCCGAGTTGTAGCGTGGCCTGATGCGTTGCACGACCTTGCCGCCGTTGTCCGGATACAGGCTGATCGGGGCAGTAAAGCCGGGAAACACCTGTACTCCGCTCACCGGATCAATATCGGTGTAATGGTAGCGGCGCAGATCCATCCAAATTTCGTTATGTCCCCAGCCCCATTGCGCGATGTACTTCTGCGACATGATGTGCGTGAGCGACAAACCGCCGACACCGGGCACGATGTTGGGATCGGCGAGAAACGCCGTTTTTTCACTCGACGTGATTTGCGTGGGCGACTGGTTGTTGTCGCTGTTTCGCGCGTTCACAAAATCGAGATGCGCCGAGACGCCGTTGCGGTACGCGGTGAGTGCGAGTGCTTTGTCACCTGAGCGATACGCGGCTTCGGCTTTAATGAATTGCACTTGCGCATACGTCATGAGTGGCATCTTGGCCTTGTCGTCAAACAAATAACGACCCGGGAGCTGCAACCCACCGGTGCCCGCATAGCCATACAAGTTGTTCGGCTGCTGCGCTGTGCTCAGCGCGCCAAACCCGACGACGTTGATGTCGAGGCCGCGATACTGCCCATCGGGTGACGGCGGCAACATCCGGCTCAAGCGCGGATCAACGACCCCCCCAAACTGCGAGCCGTTGAGCAGGTTGACTACAAACTGCGTTGGACGGTACGCGTTGATGTTGCCGCGTGTGCGTCCGTAAAAGTTGATGTCGTCGTTTTGCGTATTCGGGTAGGTCAGCAGCGCATCATCAAAGTTGCCGACAAAAGACTTGTCGACCGCTGAGATGATGTCGGCTGGCTTGTACGTTGACTTGTTGGAGTAGTGGTTCAGGTTGAGCGCCAACATGCCGTACGCCAGCTTCAGCCACTTCGTGCGATCACCGTTGTAAATCTTGTCCGTGCGTGCGAGATACGCCGCGTCCACTGCGCCATCGGTCTTCTGTAAGAGTTCGATAGCCCTCGTGAGTAAACGTTGCGTCTCCTGATACGCGTATTCTTGCGTGTCGTAGTTGAAGCTGAACTTGGACTGATCGATAGCTTCTTTGACGATGATCTCGCCATGCATATCCGTCAGCACCTGCCAGCCCCACGCTTTCAACACGTATCCCACACCGAGCAGGTCCCACCGTTGCTCGGCTTCCGCTTTGGTGTTCATGTCCACCAAGTTTTGCCCAAGCGTCCAGTAGACGTCGCGCCATTGCTGCGCGGCGTTGTCACTGGACGGATCGTAGCCCATGCGATCCCATGTCGTCACGACGGTGCTCGTGAGTAACCATTCTTGATTGTATCGGCCGACGAAGCGTCCGTCGAACTGTGGCGATGTCACCATCCAATGCAGCATCGGCGAAAGATATAAATTGGCCGAGACGACTTGGGGGGCGTTTGGATTGGTGTTGACGTCGAGGAAATCTTTGCAACTCGTCGATAACGCGAGCACACCGCCAAGCAGGGCTCCGCGAATGATTTTCATCGGTTTTTCGGTAAGCAGTGTGTGCACGGTGTGACGACGCGCTGAACGTGCGAATAGTTGAGTCATGCCTAGAACCCGATCTTGAGGGCGAAACTGACGCCGCGCGGTACAGGGAAATTGCCGTAGTCGATACCGGCCGCCCCGGATCCACCAACAGCCGCGGTATTGCCGTTCACGATCGGGTCGAGGCCGGTGTAGTTGGTGAAGAGCAACAGGTCGGTGCCCGTGATGGAGATACTGGCGTCGCGCGCGTTGAGAAATCTTCCGGGGAGGGCGTAGCGAAGACGCACGTCCTTAAGTCGCACCCAGTTGATGTTCTTCTCGATGAACAGTTCTTCGCTGATGTTCGTGTAATACGAGGTTTGCACGGCCGGAATGACGACGATGTTGTTCGGTGTCGGGTTGGCCGTATTTTCTTTGCCGTCACGCAACACGCCCGCGATGACACGCGGCGTTTCGCGATCAAGGGTGCGTGTGCTGAGGCCACGCGCGGTTAAGAACTGCTGTGTCGCGTTGAACACGTCGCCACCCTTTCGGATGTCAACGAGGAAGTTGAGCGAGAAGCGCTTGTATCGAATCGTGTTGGTGAGGCCAATCGTAAAGTCGGGTTGACGATCATATCCCGCGTTGACGAACGTGCTGGACCGCAGCGGCAGGCCCGTGGTTGGATCGATGAGCAGCTTGCGCGAGCCAGGGATGGTGTCACGAAGGTAGAACAGACCGGTGAGCGAGCGCGTGGAGAGTCCGGGCGCGGTGCCGTTGCGCACGTTGCCGAACAGCCAGGTGTCGGAGACGTACGATTCCGGCAAGGCATTGGGTAGCGCCAGCACGCGACCATGCGAGCTTTCGAAGTTCGCAAGCACGTCCCACGAGAAATTGCGCTTCAGTACCGGCGTGCCGCGGAGCGAAACCTCGATGCCCTCGTTTCGCGTAACCGCGCCGTTCAAGTTGAACAAAATGAATCCGGTGGCATAGCTGCCGCGAATGTCATTGACGATTTGGTTTTTCGTCTGTTTGCGATAGACCGTCACGTCTAGACCAACTCGGTCATGAAAGAAGCCCAGCTCAGTACCCAACTCTTTTGAACGCGCAAATTCAGGCTGCAAGTTCAGATTGGGTCCGGTAAAGCCGTATCCGTATCCACCGTTCGTGGTCGTCTTGTACTCAAGCGACGGGCGATACGCGTATGGGCGTGCATCCTTTCCGACTTCCGCGTAACTGGCTCGCAGCTTACCCGTCATGAATCGACCAATGGACGGAAACGCGTCGGAGAAAATGAAACTCGACGATACCGACGGATAGAAGAACGAGTTGTTCGCGACGGGAATGGTCGACGTCCAGTCGTTCCGTCCCGTGACGGTCAGGTAGAGATACTTCTGGTAGTCGAGCGTGAGCTGTCCAAACGCACTCAGCAAGCGGCGCTGCGAAATTGTAGTGCGGTTGGTTCGAAGAATCGACCGCCGGCGTACGCGTCGAGCGCGCGGGCCTCGAGCGAGGCAAAGTGGAACCGGCCCGAAGCGTCGGTGAGCGCGGTCAGTCC
>JANYFO010000163.1 GCA_025362635.1 Gemmatimonadaceae bacterium
GTGCTGCGCGGGTCGCCACCGTTCAACAACGCGAGCATCAAGATCAATGCTCCAGCATTTGGCGACGCCGTTATCGAGATATAAATCACGTTTCGTGATGCGGTCAGTGCGCACCGAACTCGGTGACAGGACTTCGGCCGCAAGGAGAAGATAGGTGCCCGCTGGTCAGTCGATCGACTGTCCGGGCGCGCTACGGGCGCTTGGTCCGGCGTACCCATGCCTGCTGACGGGCGGCCCGCCCCTGCTCGGCGCGCCGCGATGCCGCATCGAGACGGACGTCGGGCGCGCTGTGCGCCATCTCGGTGGCAAAGCGTGGCATTGCCTGCGGATCGGCGCCGTCGAGAATGCGCAGCGCGATGCGCGTAGTGCTATCCGCCAGTGCGCGCCAAAGGGTGGCGCCGTAGGTGGACGACGAGCGCCGGGGCGCGCCGAAATAGCCAGGCCACGTCGGGCGCCTAGCGAGTCGAATCAATCCGTCCATCGTGCTATCGGCTTGATTGGGAGCGGTCACGACGCCCGCCCGCACGAGCGTCGGCGTCAGGTAGCGCAGCAAACTCGTTTCGTCCATGCCGGCATGGATCGGCAAACCATCGGCGTGTCGATCCGCCGCCGTCTTCGGACCATCGAGCGCCCCGATGACCGCGAGTAGGCCGGCCAGATGAATCATCCGCCCGCCGTGTGTCGCGTGGAAATAATCGCCCGCGTCGTCGAGCGCGCGGCTGTGATTCGGGCCGCCGTGTAGATGCACGACAAACACCCACTGAAACCCTTGCGCTCCCAATTCATCACCGAGATCCATAAAGATCGCGCGCAGCGTTTCGAAGCGGACGGCATAGGTGCCCGGAAAACTGAATCGCCCGCCGACGTCGTTGGCCGCCGAGTTGCCGAGGGGGATTGAGGGGAAGATCACGGCCGTCCAACCCGGTCGCGCCGCGATCGCCTGCGCGAGTGAGTCGGCGAGGCGTTCGTTGAGGAAGCCGTCGCTGTAGATCGGGAGATACGGCCCGTGCTCTTCCAAGATGCCACCGGGCAGAATGATCGCGGTCTTCACGCGGTCTAAGCGCGCAAAATCCCCGCTCGTCATTTGCGTGGCGCGCAGGACTTGGGCCCCCCCCGCTGCAAGTGGGATCGCCACTCCCAGCACAACCGCGCAAATGATTTGACGAACCGACATGCGCGTGCCTCCATTCAGTGACGACGACTCAGGTCGAGGGCTGCCTAATGCTAAGCTCTGTATTAGCGGCCGCGATTGGCCGAGCCATTAGATGCGGTGCGTCATCGTGTCGGTGGCGGTGATTTGAATCCTACCAACCGTTCATCGCCATCGTCGCTACTCACCATTGCCAACACGATATCTCGCGTGCCGCTGAGTACACGCGCCTTGCCGGGTAGTTTGAGTGCGTACTGGCGACCTCCCGCTATGCTTATTCGCGCGACCACGAGCACCGGGTCACCGACAAAGCTTTCAACTACCCAAAAGCCGTCATCGCCAGCTCCTACAACGTTGCTGTAAGGTGGAAGCACATCCGGCATCGGCTGTTTGAGCATGAGTTTAATGCTCATTTGACGCTGCGCCTCAACCGTTAGAGGTGCTGAAAGCATTTCTGCGGCCGCCGTGTACTGAGCCCGCGTCGGACGCCGATCCGCGACTCCGGCGCGAAAGTGACTTAGCCGCTTTCCATCCGCCGAGTGCAGCGCGATGTCGGCGGAGTCACCCGTGGCTATCGCTATTGTTTGCGACGATGCGGCGAAGTACGAGAAACGCCCAAGTGTTCTGGGCTCGCCGAGTGGAATCTTTTCAAACGAAACCCGTGCTTTCATATTGCGATCGAACACGTCAACCGTACCGCGATAGGAAATTTGACCCCCTCTCCCGTTGGCAGCCCTTTGAATTCCGGGGTGTGCGGCAAAATAATGACACCGGAGCGGGAGCATGACATGCTCGTTGGAGAGAACGTCATTGGTATCGTTCGAGCAACGGTACCAGACGCCGTAATAAGCGTCATGCGCCGAAGCGTCCGATCGTACACGTAGGCGGTATCTGGCGCGCATTCACCTATGGACCACATACCTTTGAATTCTCCCGGTCCTTCCCCGTTCCGCCCGACGACCTTTGTAACTTCTCCAGTCTTTCGGAGGAGTACGACACGACTATCTCGGGAATCGGCGATTACAATCGTACCGTTTGAAAGAAGCACGGCCCCGGTGACGAAGCTGAACCGCACTCGGCCGTCGTCGAACACCGGAGCAATTTCAAAATCTACTTTGGGTGCAATCGGCACCTGCGCCTGCGTTTTCTGAATATCGAGAACACCCAGCGCAATAGCGGCTGATATCTTTAACATTGATGTTCCAAGCGCACATCTCGTAATCACTGGGCGCCCCGACGCTCAATGGCGTTTCTTCTCGTACTGCCCCGGCGTTCGATAGCCAAATATCGAATGCAATCGTGATCCGGCGATGCACCGCTCACGTCGCTATGACGCGCGCGCGTTCGAACGCGAGCTCCGCCTCCAAACTCTCTCGATCGCGTCCGATCGTTGCAACCGCCATCAGCTGCCCGTGATTGCGATAGTTCACGCGTACGTTCGGCGATGCGTCGCTGAACGAGCCAAACACCTCTGTTGTAAACGCGCGCTCCGCATGCCCAACGTACAGCAACATCGTGTCATAGTGCTCGGTCCAAAAAAACGGAATGGCATCGAACGCCACGTTTGCGCCGAGCATGTTGCGCGCGGCGATCTGGCCCTGTCGTTGCGCGACCACCCAATGCTCCACGCGCGTCCGAACACCGGTGGCGTCGTCCAACCACTGCGCGATGTCACCCGCCGCAAACACATTGGGACTGCTTGTTTCGAGGCGTGAGTTCACAAGAACGCCGCTGTTGATCGCGAGGCCCGCTTGTGTCGCGAGTGCGAGGGCAGGGCGTACGCCGATTCCCACAATCACTAAATCGGCGGCGATGATCTCACCGTTCTCAAGTTGTACGTGATCTGCCTCGATCCGTGAAACAGTGGTGCCCAAACGAAACGTCACGCCATGGCGCTCATGCAGTGCTTGCATGAAGACGCCAAGCTGTTGACCGAGAATGTTTGTCATTGGCACGTCGTCGCGCGCGACCACGTGTACATCAACATTGCGCGCTCGAAGAGCGGCTGCCACTTCGAGACCGATAAAGCTCGCGCCAATCACCACGGCGTGTTTCGCACGCGACGCACGCTCGGCGATGTCGAGGCTGTCCGTTAGTGAGCGGAGTGTACGGACATGTGGCAAGTCTGCGCCGGGCACCGAGAGACGAATGGGTTCCGCGCCGGTGGCAAGTAACAGCGCATCGTACGCAACGATCTCACCATTGGCGAGTTGCACCGAATGCCCGTCGGTGTCAATCGACGTAACCGCTGTGTTGAGGCGTACATCAATGTCGTGCTCGTGATAAAAACTCGAAGGGCGCACGAAATTGAAATCCATCGCCACCGTGCCAGAAATCGTACCTTTCGAAAAGTTCGGACGATCACCCGGCGCATGCTCGTCCATGCTCAGCATCGTGATCTGACCCTTGTAGCCTTCTGCTCTCAACATCGCAGCGGCTGCGTCACCAGCGGCACCACCGCCAACAATCACCATGCGCGACGTGACTGTTAACTCGCGGTGCGCCGTGCTTGCCAACGGTGCGAGCGGCGACGTAACAAAAATTGTCTGTTCACGAATTTCGACAGCTCATCGCGGCAGCGCGTCGAACGCGGGTGCGTGAGTGGCCATTCCCGTGTCCAGATGAAAACATGCGTGATGCAGCGGACAGCGAATCGTATCGCCAACCAGCATACCGTCGACCAACGCTACGCCGTAATGCGTGCAGGACGCGCCAATTGCCACGATCGATTCTGCTCGTCGCACTAAAAGCATCGGCGAGCCATGCGCGTGTCCGAGCACCATCGCGCCGATATCAAGTGCGGCGAGAGGAAGTCCGGCCGCGAAATCGGGGCCGGTTAGTTCAATCGAGGGAGTGGCCACGTGTCGAGTTGGTGAACGGTGTGCGGAAGAGCGATGTGCGGAATGCACGTGCGGCGCCGTGTCTCACGGCTGCAACTTCACCAACGCCTTGTATGAATTGACCCACAGTCCATCGCTCACCGGCGTCACGAAACCAAATGGCCAATTTTTCTCCGCCGTTGATCTGGTGAATGACCAGAGCACGGCGCGCGTGTCGAGGTCAAGTGCGTACAGCGTGCCGCTCGATGTCGGCGCCGGTTGGCGTTGCGGACTGCCTTGGAAATACAGCACGTTTCCTGCCACGGCCGTAGCAGGTGCCGACAAACTGTACGCGCCTGGTAATTCCCACGCGGTTTTCCCGGACGATTTGTCGAACGCGACCAGTGCCGTTTCTGTCATGCCGACGAGCACAGCGCCTGCGTTGACGACGCCGACGACTTGAACGAGCCGCGCTCGCCCGTCCACCATCGCGCGCGTTTCGACAGCCTTCCATTTGTCGCGTCCGGTTGCGCGATCGATCGCGTACAAGTGCGCTTCCGCGACGCCGTAAAGCGCGGTCCCCGCAACAACCGGCTGCGTCACGCACACGCCGACGGTACCGTACTCGGCTTCCGCGCGATGACGCCACTTCTCCTGCCCAGTCTTCGCATCGAGCGCCATAAGATCAATGCCTTCGGGCCGAGCGGCATCGCCGGCCACGGCGTCGACGCCACCTGAGACGTACACTACACCGTCTGCGATTACCGGACGCGATACGCAGACGTGTCGCTTCGAAAACGTACGTCGCCACACCTCTTTTCCCGTCGCGGCCTCGAGGGCCAGAAATACCCCGTCCTTTGTTTGCACGTATGCCATGTCGCCCGTTGCGACGACCGTCGCGTTGGTCGCCGGATCGGCACCACGCCACACGGCCTTGCCAGTGGATAACGACACCGCGATCACCGCACCGGGATTGGCGGCGCCGTACGGTGCGATCGCAAGATCACGCACGATGGCCGGCGGCGTGGAGACCGATGCGTTGATGTCCGCGGGTCGGTACGACCACTTGAGTTTCCCCGTGAGCATATCGACGGCGTGCAATCCCGCATTTCCGGACGGTCCACCGGCCACGATGATATTGCCGACAATCGATGCCGGTCCCCAATCGCGATTGCCGTTGCTCACCGCAAACTTTTCTGTCGGTGTTGTGCGCACTCCACGTACGGAGCTCGCTTCCGATTGCGCCCCAACGAGTGCGGGAATTGACACGCATAGCGTCCACGTGAGGACGCGTAGTCGCCGACACAAAGCAAAGGCATTTAACATTAGATCACCGGAGCGTTGAAGGTGGCGTCGCGTGAACAGCGAAGTACACGTCGCGTGAAATTACATGTTGCACATCGCCGCGGGTAATTGTGAGACAGGTGTGGGAGGCGCAGAAATGCGCGGTTTCAGCGGTGGGCAGTAGCGCGTTGCACGCGCGCCAGGCGCGTGACCAAACGCTGATCCAGTACGATGAAGGCAAAGATTCCGAGGGCATACGCAGCGAAGTCCCGCGGGTCAAACCCACTACCCAGCACCAAGCGACCAATAGCTGTGGATCGCGCACTCTCAAGTGCGGGGAGCTGCCATAACTGGCTGAGTTCCACCGCGTAGCAGATTGCAAGCGCCGTGAGATAACGTTGCCATGCTCCTTGCTCCGGCAAGATCGCGCTTACATTTGCGGCCAACATTGTTGCCCAGAGTGCGTCGCCGATCACATCGCGCACGTTTGCCGAAAAACTCACGCCTAAAAAGTGCACGGTTAAACCGACGAGCATCGCTGCAGCGCCGAGTGCGAAGTAACGCGCCCTGATGCCAACGGGCTTCGTCGTCGGCCACGCGTGACGCTGCTTTGACTCAAACATTATGCGACAACACTACCAATTATTCGCATTGACGAACTCGAATTGACACGACGCGCTTGATTTCCTCCACCTCGACCGGCTTGATGAGGTGCAGGTCGAAACCAGCGGCCAGCGCCCGGGCTTTCACCTCCTCGCCGCCATAGCCGCTGACCGCCACGAGATGCAGCGCATCGCCGCCGGGCGCAGCCCGAACGCGTCGCGCCACTTCGTAACCGTCGATGCCCGGCAGTCCGACGTCAATAAGCGCCACGTCGGGTCGCAACTCGATAATTCGCGCCGCGCCACTGATGCCATCCGCCTCGATGAGGACTTCGTGCCCAAGGTGCTCGAGAAATGCCTTCAGCGTAAAGAGCACGTCTTCAGAGTCATCCAAAATAAAAATTCTCTGCTTCGTGAACACCGCGACAGGCGACGATAGCTCGGAGGTCCCATGTAACGACCGCTGCAGAGCGGCCTGAGGCTGCGGCACGGTCGCGAGCGGTAGAAGCACGACAAAGTCGCTTCCTTGTCCGTCGCCGTCACTACGCGCTGTCACACGGCCGCCGTGCAGCTCCA
>JANYFO010000179.1 GCA_025362635.1 Gemmatimonadaceae bacterium
TTGGCCAGGTCGGCAGCGGCTTCAAACGGCAATACGGACGCGGTGCCGACGTTCGGGGACGACGAGGTATGCATGTCCGTATGTGCGAGGTGATGCTACGGTCGGGTCACGTCCAATACGTGGCGCGGGCGCATTGCGCTGGCCTTGCACGCACGCACGCCGATAAACTTCGCATGAAATCTGCATCCCCGTCGACTTTCGAAACTCGGTCCGTCATGTATCGCACATTCCGTCGCATCGGATTGCTGTTCCTCTCGCTCGTCCTCCATCAAACGACAGCGCGTGCACAACGCGCAGATTCGTTGCTCATGCGGCCGTTGGCGATGCGTTCTATCGGCCCGGCCGCAATGAGCGGACGCATCGTTGATCTCTCTGTCGCCGAGGCGCCCAAGATGACGCGCGGTGGTCGATTGGGCACGGTGATGTATGTGGCCGTGGCAACTGGTGGAATTTGGAAAACGACCAACGGCGGCATCGCGTGGACACCGGTGTCGGACTCCATTCGTATCGGGTCGATTGGCGCTGTGGCTGCTGCGCCCTCCAACGGCGACGTCGTCTGGGTCGGCACGGGAGAGGCCAACAATATGCGCAGTTCGTCTTGGGGTGCGGGTGTCTTCAAGTCAACCGACGGCGGACGTACGTGGTCGAAGCCGATGCTGCCAAAGACACAACACATCGGTCGTATTGTCATCGATCCTCGTGATCCAAATGTTGTCTACGTCGCCGCGGTCGGTCCGTTGTGGGCGCCTGGGGGCGATCGGGGCGTTTTCAAAACGGTTGACGGGGGTACGACGTGGAGCAATACAAAAAATCTCGGGCCACAGACTGGTTTCAGTGAGTTAGTGATTGATCCAGCAAACCCGGACGTGTTGTACGCGGCGGCACTGCAGCGCGAGCGCCGCGAATACGGATTTCTTCCAGGCGGCACCGAAAGCGCAATTTGGAAAACGATAGACGGGGCGAAAACGTGGACGAAATTGGCAGGCGGGTTGCCCACGGGCGAGCTCGGGCGCATCGGACTATCGGTGTGTCGGTCGCGTTCGAGCACGATCTACGCCACGGTGCACGCGAAGGGGACCGCGAACGGGCTTTATCGCAGTGATGATGCCGGTGGCACATGGCGCAACGTGAATATGAGCAACGGCACCGCGTGGTATTACAGTCAGGTGCGATGCGATCCAACGGATGCCGAGCATGTGTATCGACTCAATGCGAACTCGCAAGAATCGTATGACGGAGGCAAAACATGGATGCCCTTTGCAAACAATGGTGGCGTGCACGGCGACGCACACGCGTTGTGGATCAATCCTGAAGCCCCCGAACACATTGTGTTAGGCAACGATGGCGGACTTGATATTTCGTACGATCGTGGTCGGTCGTGGTACAACGTCGAAAATATTGTTGGCGCCCAATTCTATGCGATTGCGGTCGACGATGCGCAGCCGTTTTACAACGTGTTTGGTGGCTTGCAGGACAACCAGACGTGGGGCGGGCCAAGTCGTACGCGTACAACATTCGGTCCAAGTAATGCGGACTGGTACCGAATGCACGGTGGTGACGGATTTTACAACGTACCCGATCCGACCGATCGCAATTTGGTATACGCGGAAATGCAGAGCGGCGGTATTGTGCGTTACGACACGCGCACAGGTCAAGCAAAAAACATCAAGCCCATCCCGAAAAACGGCGAGAAATATCGGTACAATTGGAGCGCGCCGATCGTCCCGTCACACCACGCAGCGCGAACCGTGTACTTCGCGGCCAACTATTTGTTCAAGAGCACAGATCGCGGAGATTCATGGAACACTATTAGTCCAGATCTGACGCGCGCGATTGATCGAAAAGAACTTCCTATGCGCGGCGTCAAACCCGATACGGGCACGCTCGGACTTCATGAAGGTACGGCGGAATTCAGCAACATCAGCACTGTATCTGAGTCGCCACTTCGCGCGGGGTTGCTGGCAGTCGGCACCGATGATGGCAACGTTCAGGTTACGCGTGATGATGGAAAATCATGGGTGAAAAGCACCACGTTTCCGGGTGTGCCAGATACAACGTTTGTCAGTCGTGTGGTGTTTTCATCGCATGCCGAAGGCACGCTGTACGCGACCATGGATGGGCACCGCAGCAACGATTTTAAAGCGTACGTGCAAAAAAGCACAGACTTTGGAAAAACGTGGGCGTCAATTGTTGGTGACCTTCCCGACGGCGGATCGGTCCAAGTCATTCGTGAACACTTCCGACAGCCAAATTTGCTCTTTGTTGGCACGGAATTCGGCGTGTATTGCACGATTGACGGCGGCGCGCATTGGACACAACTCAAAAGTGGAATTCCCGGTGTACCAGTGTGGGATCTGCAAATCCAGGAGCGTTGGAATGATCTCGTGGTCGGTACACATGGGCGCGGTATTTACATTCTCGACGATCTCGCGCCACTCGAGCATCTCGCCGAAGCAAAGCAGGCCGCTGTCGCGTACCTCGTTGCACCCCGTAGCGAAATCGCGATGCAACTCAATGCGAGCCGAAACTCTGGCATGGGTTCCACGGGTTTCACCGGACAAAACCCCGACCACGGGGTGCGTATTGCATTCATGCTTAACACTCTTGGGGCGGATTCAAAAGCTCGACTGGAAATTGTGAATGCGACAGGCACCGTGATTCGCGAGTTGCCGGTTGTCGCGCAACCAGGGCTCTACCGGCTCGTTTGGGACATGCGCGCCGGCGCTCCGCTCACGGGCCCATCGGATACGACGCAGGGCGTCGCGCGCAGCCCACGCGTTGGCTTAAGCGGACCAATGGCTGCGCCAACGTACGCGATGCCGCCCGGCGCCTACGTGGCACGTTTGACGATCACGCCACACGACGGCGTTCCCACGGTACTCACGCAGCGTTTCAATTTGTTGAAAGATCCGCAGCAGATCATGACGGATGGCGAGTTACGCACGCTGGATCAATTCCGCGTCCATGTGGTCCAATTTCAGCGCGCGCTCGCGGAAAGTCAGTTGAAAACGGACAGCGTCATGCGGCGATTCGCCGACATCAAACGTGCTGCTACCGCAAACGCGACAAAGATTTCGGACGATACGCGCAGACAGATTGCGACGATTGAGAAAGCGCTTGTCACCGTTGTCCGTGATATCGGCGCGCCAGCGGCCGTACGTGCAGCGCAACTGACGGCACGCATCGCGAGTGCAACTGGAGCAACACCGCCGCTGACGAATACGCCTGTGCCAGCGATTGACGACGATGCGGCTGCCGCTGCATCACCCGGCCTCACGCTGCAGGCACGCGCTGCAACGCTTACCGAGATGCTTGGCGTATCGTTCGCGGTGACGCCAGCACAGCAAATGCTGGTGCAGTCGTTGCCACTCGCCTTGGCAGCGCAGCGCTCGCGCGTGACAAAGATCGAGCGTGACGAGATCGCGTCAGTGCGAAGCGTCTTGCAGGCGGCCGGTGTTGATATGTCGTCGATCCCTGCGTCGGCACCCACACCGCGCGGGCGCTAGCGTTTCACAGAGTGTTTCGCACTGCACAACACGTCATGCATCCACTCGTCGCCGCAGTGGTACTCGCCATCGCGACCGTCGGGTATGATCGGCCGATGCGCGCAAGCGAGGTCACTCCGTTCGGGCGGCGGATCGTCGTCGCGCGCGCGGAAACCTTAGCGGTCACAACGTTTGTACCGGATCGGGCGCACGCAGCTGCGTTGACCGGCGCGTTACAGCTCACGATCGTGTTGATGCCAAGTCAGATCGGCTCGGTATTCGCGATGCGACACCTCGCGGCAGGATTGCTTGCGCATGGTTATCCCGTGGTGGTGATCGATGCGCTCGGCATGGGTGTTTCTGCGCGACCAAGCGTCGCCGACTATTCGCTCACGGCACAGGCGCGTCGCGTCAACGCAGTCCTCGATTCGCTGGCGCTGCGCGATGTCATATTGGTGGGGCAGGGCACGAGTGCAAGTATTGCGTATCGGCTGGCGTCCCGTGATACCATTCGCGTACATGGTCTGCTCTCGATTGCGGGTGGCCCCGTCGATCGGCAAGCCACAAGCGGCGTTCGCCTCGCGCTTGCATTCGCAATGCTTATCGACACACCAATCGGTCGTGCCTATGCCCGGCGTAAATTTTCGTCTACAATGCGCGAGCACAGTGTCGATGCGCAGTGGTGCACGGCCGACGTCATGGCCGCGTATCTTGCGCCCTATGAACGTGATTTGCGCGGCTCATTGCGCGCGCTCCGCGGCATGAACGACGCCATCGAGGCTGAGCCGCTTCTTGATCGACTCCCACGCATTCGCGCACCCGTTCGATTGCTCGTAGGTGACAAGTCCACGTCCGACCGTCCGACTCCGCCGCAGATTGCGCTGCTCACGGCACACGTCGCCAATTTTCGAGTTGATACGGTACGCGCCGCCGGGTCCATGCTCAACGAAGAGCGTGCGAGCGAGGTGATAGACGCCATTCTCGCACTCGTACTGGAGGCGGCGCGCACCCGCACACCGTAGCACCGCTACGACGAAACGACGAAACTGCGATGTAGTGCGGCGCGACCGCTCGGCATTTGGTGATACAACGCCGACGCGGCATCGCCGCCACGTACGCTCAGCGCGCGCTACGTTGCAACGCGCCTTTCTCGACAAGGCGACGCAGCTCTTTAATTGGCTCGGGACTGTCATCGACTTGCAGCCGCACAACGACATCGTTATGCAGCCACACGCCCGCATCCTTTTTCACGATCAGCATCGCTGCCGATTGCATGCCCCGTTTATCGCCACCCGCCATCTGCCCGGCCTCCAATGCGGCCAGCAAACGAACAGACAAATGACCCGTCGTTGCTTCGAACGCCTTCACCATCGCGTTGACCACTTCTGGACTCGCTAAAATATTGCCTTGCGCCGTGCAATACTTGCCCTGCCTATCGCCCGCCCATTCTGTGGCCTTGGGGCCAGTGTACGCGGCAACATTTCCTTGCGCATCAATCACGGCAAATTGCCGACCAAATTTTGTCCAATCGACTGGTCGTGGATCGGAATCACCGTCCCACACTTGCTTGATCACGTCCACAGGCTTCACACCTTTGCGCAACAACGCGATGGCCTGCGGACCGTAACTCACGTCAACAATGGCCTGCGTCGCTGCGGCACCAACGCCAGCTTCAGCCCATAACACGCCGTTGCCAACCGAAAACACACGCGACTGCACCGCGCCACCAACTTCGCCCGTTGCTGGATCGTATCCGAGAATCGAGAAGGTGGCGACCGGCGGCCACGGCAGCGGCGGCATGGTGGAAAAGCTCGCGGATTGCTGCGCGCACAGCGCTGCTGGCGCTAGGCTACACGCCCAAAGAACAACCGTCATGCACGTACGAATCCGTTTCATAAACACTCCCGCCGTATTACGGCAATGACGCGCGAATGCGAACGCGCGTGCCCCATGGATCCTGCGTGAGTACTGCGTCGTCTGTGCGCGTCACAGAGAAGCCGCCAACTGTCAAATTGTCTTGAACTGCCTGCACGTGCGATGCATCGGGCACGATAATCTCCCACTCCAGCAAACGCGCTTCAGTCGCGCGCGACAATTCTGCGTTTCGCGCCCACGTGTTGATTCCAACGTGATGGTGATATCCGCCAGCCGCCAAAAATAACGCGCCAGGATATTCCCAAACGGTTTGGTCGAATCCCAACCCGTCGTGATAAAATGCCGTGCCTGGCGCCAAATCGCCAACGTGTAAGTGCACGTGACCAATTGTCGTTCCTGGCGGCGCACCTGTCCACGGCATCCCTTGTGCCGATTGCACCACCGCACTCACGTCGAGCGGTTTCGTGGCCATCGCTAACTGTCGATCGCGCGCCTGCCACAGCGCACGCGGGCGATCCGCGTAAACCTCCAGACCAAGTCCATCAGGGTCCGTGAGGTACAGCGCTTCACTTACCAAGTGATCGGACATACCGGCCCGTTCGTGAATGCGCGCAAGGTGTGTGACGAGCCGACCGAGCGCGGCACGATCGGGTAGCAAAATTGCCACGTGATATAATCCGAGTCT
>JANYFO010000189.1 GCA_025362635.1 Gemmatimonadaceae bacterium
ATCGCATGCGCACAACCACGCCGGCGGCTTCTGCCCGATGCGCCACGCGAATCGCGTCGTCACGCAACACTTCATCTTGGCTCGCGTGGATCAACAGCGGCGGCAATCCCCGGAAGTCGCCGTACAGCGGCGACAATAGCGGAGAGGTCGGGTCCGTGGTGCCGACGTAAAACTGCGCGGCGCGACGAATCGTTTCGCCGGCAAACATTGCGCAACGTTCCGAATTTTCGCGAAGAGAGTCGCCCGTGGCCGCGAGATCGGTCCATGGAGAGAACGTGACGATGGCAGCCGGCATGGGTAGACCGGCCTCTCGCAGCGACAATGCCAGCGCGAGCGCCAAACCGCCGCCGGCCGAATCTCCCGCGAGGACGAGTCGAGTCGGTGCAATGCCGCACGTCTCTACAAGATATCGATATGCGCCCTGCGCATCCTGCAGCGCCGCGGGATACGGATGCTCAGGCGCGAGTCGATATTGCGGCACATACGCCGTCCCCTCAATGCGACGAACGAGGGACGCCACCAGCATCCGGTGCGTTTCTGGCGAGCAGGCGATGAAACCGCCACCGTGTAAATAGAGCACAACTGGCCCCTCATTGGTTGCACTTGGCCAACGCACACACTCACCCCCCGGCCAACAACCCGAAGCCGCTATTGGCAGCATCGTGGCACCCGTCGACTTCGCCATCCAACGCCGCGCGCCACGCGGTCGACCCATCTTCTCGCGAACCCACATCGGATCGATGGGACCGTACGCATGTGGACGCATTCTCGAACGCACCAAAAGGTGGACGATAAGCGACTGCCACGACGGTGCGGCCAAAGCGGAACGTGCAGCAGACATGAGAGAATCATACTGCACGCGCCGCAATTTCAGACCGCCACTTGCTTTTCCACCCGGTCGCGGTAGTGACGGCTCAGCCGCAACTTTGTTCCGTCTTCTAAAAGCACGACATAGTCGCCCGAGAACCACTGTTGCATTTCGCGCACGCGATTCAAGTTGACGATCGTCGAGCGGTGAATACGCGCGAAAATACGTGGATCAAGTGTTTCTTCGAGATGACTGATGCGTTCGCGAATCGTGTGCGCAACTTTGCCCACATGCAAACGCACGTAGTTGCGATCCGCCTCGATCCAGTCAATCTCCGTGGTCTTCACGAAGAACATCCGTCCATCCTGCTTTACCAAAATACGACTGGCGAATTGCCCGTTGCCACCGCCAGTACTTCCTGATGCGCTAATGCCGCTTAATGCGTCAGGTGCACCATCCACGTTCCCGGCATTGCCGTTGTCCGCAAGGCGACGCACAGTTGCCAGCAATTCCCCAAGTCGTTCTGCTGCGGCCGCGTGCGCCTTCTGCGTACGAGCGCGTGCGAAGGCGGCGCGGAAACGATCCGCGTCAACCGGTTTCAGGACGTAATCAACGGCGTTTACATCGAAGGCACGCTGTGCATGCTCATCATACGCCGTGATGAACAGCACCATCGGCACCGTATTTTCGTCAAGTTCGCGGAGCACACCAAAGCCGTCGAGCCCGGGCATCTGCACGTCGAGGCAGACCAAATCGGGTTGTAGGTCGCGAATCATCGTGACCGCTTCAGGCCCAGACTCCGCCTCGCCGACGATTTCTACATCGACCTCGCTCTGGAGAAGACGTCGCACGCGCTGCCGCGCAAGCGCCTCATCATCCACGATCAATACACGCACGCGTGCTATCTCCGCCTCCGTGCAAGTGTCGGCAACGCGGTGGCCTGAATCGGGAGGGTCGATCCATCGGTGCACGTTGCGACAATAAGTACTCTCACAAGAACGTGCGTGAGCCCAGAACCGTTGCGCATCGACTGGTTGTGACGCTTCTTCGGCCCATCAGATCGGCGCAATCACAATCCCTTCCCTGTTTGGACGTTCTATATGGCTGCTTTGGTTGCACCGTCCCAAGCGCTGACAATTGCCGATGAAGGCGTGCGTCTCAAACGCATTACACGGGTGCTGTTTGCCATCGTGTGGTTCGTACCCGGACTGCTCGGTGCGATCCAACTCACCGTGCTTGGCGATGCGTCCGGTGCGCACTACGGATTTGGGACCGCAGTCGCTTGGCAAATCGCCACTTGGCTAATCTGGAGTATCTGGTCGCAAGCGATTTTGACGTTAGTTGATCGCGTTCCACTTGGCGCGGGTCGATTCGGTGCATGGATCGCCCTTCATGTTGTCGCGAGCGCATTGGTCTGCGCGGCTGATGTGCTCGCAATCGCGGCGTTGGATCGATGCTTTGCGATGCGTGACGTCGCACAAAGTTTTGGTGTCACGGTGCGACAAGTGCTAGTCGGCAATCTTGCGTTTCAGGTCGTGCTGTACTGGGCCGTCCTCGGCGCAGCGTACATGGTGAGTTTGTCCGTCGATATCGCGAGCGTGATCGCGCCGCTGCTGCGCTCGAACAAAAGCTGGCGCAGACACAATTGGATGCGCTGCGGATGCAACTGAATCCGCACTTTCTGTTTAACGCCCTTAACTCGGTGGCCGAGTTGATGGAGATGGATGTGCGCGAAGCGCAGCGGACGTTAACGCGGGTGAGTGACCTACTCCGCCTCTCTTTGCGCAGTGCCGCCTCGTCGACCATTCCACTCTGGCAAGAAATCGAGTTGGTGGAGCTCTATCTACAAATTGCGCGCGTACGATACGGGCAGGGATTGGCCGTCGATATTGAGGTGGATTCATCCGCCGTCGACCTACAAGTACCGAGCTTCATTTTACAGCCATTGGTCGAGAATGCGCTGAAACATGGCCTCGCACCGGGCCATCGCGGGCAGACGATTAACGTGAGCGCGCGTCGCGACGGCAATGCGCTCGAACTGATCGTGGACGATAATGGCAAAGGTCTCGACGGTTTGATTACCACAAGTGGCCGCTTTCTCGCGGCACAACCCTCAGTGGACGGACTGGGGATTGGATTGACCAACACACGACAGCGCCTCACGATGTTGTATGGAGATCGTTACGCATTTCGCATGAGCAACCAGCACATTGGCGGCTGTCGCGTAGAGATTCGGCTGCCCATTGAATAGTGTGCAGGTGCTGATCGCCGCTTTCGAGATTTCCTCTGTCCGGTTTTACGAGAACCATGATCGCCTTTTTTTCACGTGCAGCGCTGCGTCAACAACGCGCACGCATCGCGGTTGGACTTTGCGCTGCGTCGATGCTGATCCCACTCAACGCATTTGCCTGGGGTGATGCTGGGCATCGTATGATTGGACTTGCCGCGGCTCAACGAATGCCCGCAGAGATGCCCGCATTTTTTCGCGTGGCGAGTCAGCAGCTTGCGTATCTCAATCCAGAACCTGACCGTTGGAAGGATCGCACGGAGCGTGCGCTTGATCCGGCACTTGAAGGGAGCACATCGCCCGGGCACTACATTGACATGGATCTCGTTGCGCCTGCGGTGCTAGGGGCCGCGCTCCGAGCGCCTAACCGGTATGCGTTTGCCGACACGTTGCGTGCAGCAGGTGCCGTCGCCAGCACGGTCGGATTCTTACCATTTGAAATATTGGAACTCGCGCAAAAATTGCGCGGAGACTTCCGTTTATGGCGCATCGCGCCCGATTCAACCGTTCGTGCGTGGATTGAAGCGCGTATTATCGACGACGCAGGAGTGCTTGGCCACTATGTCGCGGACGGCTCCAACCCGCATCATACCACAAAGAATCACAACGGATGGGTTGGCGACAATCCAAAAGGGTTTATGCTCGACAAAACGTTTCATTCGCGTTTCGAATCGCAGTACGTGCAGGGACAAATCAAGTTGTCTGACGTGCTGGCGAGCATGTCGTCGGCGCCCCGCGTATTCCCGACGTTGCGTGACGCCGTGATCGCGTACTTGAACGGGAGTTTTGCTGAGGTTGAACATTTGTATGCAATTGATAAGGCAACTCCATTTCAACCGGACGCCACCACGTCCGAACAGAAGGCGTTCGCAACGGCGCGTCTCGCGGCAGGCGCGGAAATGTTGCGGGATGTGTGGTGGACGGCGTGGATGACAAGCGGGCAGAAATAGGATGTAGGGATTCGGCAAGAAGGGATTTAAAGCGTCAAAGATGAGACGCCCATTCAACGAACACTGAACCTCAGAGGCACATATGTCGAGAAGAACAGCCTGCCGTTGTAGTGTCTTTGTGGGGCCGCTGCTCGTGGCTTCTGCACTCGCGGCACAACCCGCCGCGAGTCTTCGCCCCGTGGCCGCCGATAGCGGCTTGACTGTCAGCGACTTATTGGATGTGCGAACTGCATCGATTGTGGATTTAAGCGGTGACGGACACTGGCTCTTTGCCACGGCGTCACGTCCGCGTACGAGCCTCGGTGTTGACTATAATCGCACCTTCGGTGATGCGACCTATGCAGCGCCAACCAAACGCGAATCATGGATCATCGATACGCGCACGGGCGAGCGGATCGCGCTGTTTGCGGACGCACGCGTGCTCGGCGCTGGTGCCTGGTCGCCTGATGCGTCCACTCTCGCCGTTCTCACACAAATCACCGACGACCGCTATGACGTGATGTTGTGGGATCGCGCGTCGCGCAAATCTGTCGCGTTGAAAATGCCGACCGGTCGGTATGCCAGCGGCAGCAGCGATGTGCGATGGTCGGATGATGGCAAAAGGCTTTTCGTTTCGTTGCGATCCGACACATGGCGCACAAATACGATGGCGGAGTTTGCGCGACTGACGACCGGCCCGCGCATTGTACAGACCAGCACCGAACCATTTCTTGCGTGGAATGGAATGACGCGCCTCGCCGGTATTTCGTCAGTCGTCGCGTTCGACAAAGGTACTGGGCAATCCGAAGAGGTACTGCCCGAAACGATGCGGCAATCGTGGATGCTGTCGAAAGACGGAGCGCTCGTTGTTTACAGCGAGGACGTGACAAAGAAAACCGATTACGACGTGATCGGCGGCAGTGATCAACGTTTGCTGTCACGCGCCGCCGCGGGTGGCGCGCCGACCGTAATGTTTTCGACAATGAAAAACATTCGGTTGACATGGTCAAAAGACGGTCGGCGTTTCGCGTATTTAAAAGACGACAAGTTGCTCACTGGGATTGTCGGCGACACGGCGCGACATCGTCTTGCCGGCGACACGACGCCGAGCACGGATACATCGGCGGTCGCGCGGCAACGCCGCGCGCGCGAACGCTTCACGCCAGTGAGTTGGCTGCCCGATGCCTCTGCCGTCATCGCCACGAACCAGCTCGGCCTGTGGACCATCGATGCCTCGTCGGGCGCACGCACGATGCTCATTGCGAGCAATGATAGCGTGCAATCAACACCGCGCGCGCAACTGATCGGCACGAGCAGCGATGGTAAACACGTATTTATCAGCATGCAGTCGCGAACTACGTGGACGCGCGGCATTGTGCGCTTTGATCGGTCAACGCATCGTCTCGACACATTGATTGCGGATTCGCGACAATACAGCGGCTTCCGCATGTCCGAGGACGGAAGCACCATCGTGGTGGCTGGCGGCGATGGCAATCGCCCGCCAGATCTTTGGGCACTGAGCGCACCATACACATCGTTGCGACGGCTTACCGATCTGAATCCCGCGCTCGCCCAAAAGGGGCTTGGAAAAACGTCACTGCTTACGTACTTGGATGCGGATGGAAAGCAGGAATTTGGTGTGGTGCACTATCCGCGCGGTTACGAAAGCGGCAAAGGTTATCCTACTGTTTTTATTATCTACGAAGATTTTTTTGCCGACACATGGGACAGCATGGCAAACTATCTGAACGCAAACGGCTACATCGTGGTGAAGCCGTCGGTAAACTTTGACATCGGATACCCGGGCGAAGCATGGGTGAAAGGCGTCACATCTGCGGCGAATAAGCTTATCGAGATGGGGATCGCCGACTCCACACGACTTGGTGTGCAAGGCACGAGCTACGGCGGGTTTGCCACCAACTTGCTTGTTACACAAACCACGCGCTTCAAAGCGGCCGTCAATGTGAGTGGCAAAGTTGACATGATCAGCTTTTACACTGACTCGCCGCGACTGGGCGTGCGCAACGTGCACGCCGCAGAAAAGAGTCAAGACCGCATTGGCGCTACACTCTGGCAAGCACCGCAAAAATACATCGCGAATTCTGCAATTTTTTACGCGGATCGCATCACGACGCCGCTGTTACTCATGACGGGCGAGCAGGATGGCAACGTGCCCGCCATTAATACGCGAGAGATGTACTACGCGCTTCGCCGATTGGGCAAAGAGGTGACTTGGGTGTCGTACGCGAAGGGAGGACACGGTCTGCCGCTCTCATCGCTCGACGACTATACCGATTTTCACCAGCGGATTTTGTCTTGGTACGATGGGCATTTAAAGGTCAAAAATAAAATGTAGATCAGACAACCATTTATCGGCTGTGTTTGTACATGAGGTCCACTAGTTCGTCGTACATCGCCTCCGCGTCGGCACTCCCGGCGCGGATGGCGGTGGAGGCACAGTGTTTTAAATGATTGCGCATAAGCTCGCGGGCAACAGCACGCAGTGCTTCATGCACCGATGACACCTGGGTGAGAATGTCCGCACAGTAACGATTGTCCTCGACCATCTTGTGAATGCCACGCACCTGTCCTTCAATGCGCCGCAGGCGCGTCAGATTGCGCACCATGATCTCCGCGTCGACGGAAACCGACTCGGCGGACACCGCGTGACGCTCGTGCGCCACAGGATCATGTTTACTCATGCGCCAATCCTCGCACCGCGTAGTCGTAAACTGTTGCTCACGACACTGACGGAACTGAACGCCATGGCCGCACTCGCGATTACGGGACTAAGCAGCACACCAAATGCCGGGTACAATACGCCGGCCGCAATTGGAATACCAACCACGTTGTAGATGAATGCCCAAAATAAATTCTGCTTGATGGTGCGCATAGTGCGCCGAGAGAGCACGATGGCGTCCGCGGCACTTTGGAGGTCACCGCGCATAAGTACGACATCGCCCGCTTCAACGGCCACATCGGAGCCGGATCCGATCGCCATGCCGACATCTGCCTGCGCGAGTGCGGGCGCGTCGTTCACGCCATCGCCCACCATCGCGACGACAGCACCCGCGTGCTGTAATCGGCGAATCTCTGCAACCTTGCCAGCAGGGAGCACACCCGCGACTACGTGGTCAATGCCCGCGTCACGCGCAATCGCTTGCGCGGTTTGCGCGTTGTCACCGGTGAGCATGACCACCGAAAGTCCTAATGATTTTAAGCGGTCAATCGCCGCGCGCGATGACGCCTTAATTGGATCAGCAACCGCGATCATGCCCGCGAGCGCACCATCGATCGCAACGAACATTGGGGTACGGCCGAGACCGGCAAGTCGTTCCGCATCAACATGCAGCGGCGCGACATTCACAGCGTAGTCGTTCATCAGGGCGGCATTGCCCACCGTTACTGCAAAGCCATCTATTACGCCATACGCGCCACGTCCACTCACTGACGCAAATTCTTGCGGCGTTTGTACGGCCACACCTTGGTCGCGCGCGTGTTGCACGATGGCATCCGCGACCGGGTGCTGGCTCAATGTTTCCAGTGAGGCCACGAGCGACAACAGATCACTCGCCGTGTGCTGGTTGGCAAACGCACTGCTACTCGACAGTACAATATCAGTAACAGTGGGCCGACCTTCGGTGACCGTACCGGTTTTGTCAAGCACTATCGTTGTCACGTCGCCGGCACGCTGCAATGCCTCGCCACCTTTAATCAGCACGCCAAGCGCCGCGCCCTTCCCCGTAGCGACCATCACGGCGGTTGGTACCGCCAAGCCCATCGCGCACGGACAGGCAATGATCAGTACGGAGATCGCGGCGGCGAACGCGCGGACCGCCGGTGCCGAATCGGACGCGACGTACCACGCCACAAACGTCAGCACCGCAATCGACATCACGACCGGCACAAACACCGATGAGATGCGGTCGGCGAGGGCTTGAATTGGCGCGCGCGAACCTTGCGCGTCGCGCATGAGTGTCACGATCTGCGCAAGGACACTGTCGTTGCCAAGCGTGGTTGCGCGCAAGCGAAACGCGCCGGTGCCATTCATGGTGCCGCCGATCGCGCGATCACCGACATGTTTGAGCACCGGCATCGACTCGCCGGTCAGCATGCTTTCATCAACCGCACTTTCACCAAACACAACGTCACCGTCGACCGACACGCGTTCGCCCGGGCGCACTAACACGACGTCCCCAACAACGACCTGTTCAACAGGCAATTCAAACTCGCGATCCTCACGCATCACGCGGGCGAGTTTCGGTTGGAGATTTGCGAGTGCGCGGAGCGCCGACGCCGTACGTGTTTTCGCGCGCGCCTCAAACATATTGCCAAAGAGAATGAACGCGATAATGATGACGACCGAATCGTAGTAGACGTTGGCCGCGACACCGCGACTGGTAAAGAATTCCGGGCGAATTGTTGCCAATAGTGAATACACAAACGCTGCACCGGTACCGAGCGAAATGAGCGTGTTCATATCGGTGGCGCGATGACGCAACGCGAGCCACGCGCGTACGTAAAAATGTCGCCCCGCCCATGCCATCACGCCGACGGTAAGCACCAGTTGTGCAACGAGCGGTAACATGAAGAGCATCATCGCCGCGCCAATGAGTCCGCTCGCCACGGCTTTCGTACGCAGATCGCGAAACTCCGCATCCGCTCTCGCGTCCCGCGCATCTTGTTCGGCCATCGGCGATGCGTTCGCCGCCACAAGCTCAGCGCCGTAACCCGTGTCTCGAATCACCGACACTAATTGTTCTGGCGTGGTAGCGGACGGATCGAATCGGATGGTGGCGTCGTTCATCATCAGATTTACCGACGCATCAGCGACGCCCGGTTGCTTTTGCAACGTGCGTTGCACGCGTGCCTGACACGCAGCACAGGTCATCCCGTTTACGGGGATGCGAATTGTCTTCGTGTCACTCATGGTGATCAGGTCACGCTGGCCACGGCGAATCCAGCATCTTCAACCGCGCGGGTGAGCAACGCGACATCAGTGCGAGCCGCGTCGAACTTGACTGTCGCCGATCCAACTTCGACGTGCTCCACTTCAACGCCGGGGACAGCGGCGAGCGCCCTTTTCACCGCGTCGACGCAATGTCCGCAAGACATACCAGTGATCGCGAGGGAGTGCATAAGATGAGGGAATGAGGACTGAAGACTGAGAACGGGGAAGATCAATACCCCCACCCCCTATGCTACTCGCGACGCACGGAATTTGTTCATTCGTCACTCTTCCACTTCCCATTCGGTATTCCCCATTCACTATTCCCTTCATGACCACACCCAGCTCCACCATTCCGGCCCTCGTGCTCGCGATTGGCGTTGCGGCCGGCGGATTCTTCGCCGGGGCCGGCATCGCACAAATGCGCAGCGGCGATCGCTCCGTTTCCGTTAAAGGAGTCGCGGAACGCGAGGCTAAGGCAGACCTCGCTATTTGGCCGCTGCGCCTTGTTGCATCTGACGATGACCTTGTGCGCGCCAACGCAACGCTCGAGCGAAACGTCGTGACTGTGCGCGCATTTTTGGCCGCGCAAGGGCTCGACTCTACAGGCGCCGGTATCTCCGTGCAAGAATTCTCAGTGCAGGATGCGCGCACCACGGGTTCGAATCAGGTCGGAAGTCGATACATCATAAACCAAACGCTGGTGGTGCGGTCAACAAAAGTTGATCTCGTTCAAGCAGCAAGTCAGCGCGTATCGGAACTCGTGCGCAATGGTGTAGTCCTGTCGTCCGGTCAACAATATGGCGGCGGCGGGCCAACATTTGTTTTTACAAAATTGAATGACATAAAACCTCCGATGATTGCCGAAGCCACTGCTCGCGCGCGCGAAAGCGCCGAGCAATTTGCGCACGACGCGAAAAGCACGCTCTCTGGTATTCGTCGCGCAAACCAAGGGGTTTTCGAGATACTCCCGCGTGATCAAGCCGCTGGCATCTCTGAGGAGAGTCAGGTGATGAAGCGCGTTCGCGTTGTGACTACTGTCGAATACGCACTCGGCAGGTAGTCTCGACGAGCAAGTCCGCATTGCTATTCTGGCGGTTTGAATCGGCGCGCATCTGGGCTTGGTGTGAACGGATGTTTGGGTTCAAATTCTCGCCACAATAGGGCCGATACCGCGCGAATCATCGCGTAGCCTTCGTTATCTTCGCGGTAACTAATGTCGCGCTGATTTTTTGTGGCGATAGCAAACACATAATCGCCCGAAGGCGCGTTTACGAGCACTACTTCAGAGCGCGCTTTGTCCACCATCCCCTGCTTGGATGCAGCTTGTACCCACGGCGGAAGTTGCGACAACGCTTGACCGTTCCAGTAAATGCGCGTGAGGTGGCGATACATCTCTTCGCTCGCCGCCCGACTCACCGCGCGTCCTTCGCGAATCATGGTCAGCAATGATGCCATTTCGCGTGGCGTCGTTTGCCCCCAGCCAAATACATTACGCGCGCTTTCGCGGCCGTCCACGCGCGAATTCACGCGCGTAGAGTCAAAACCGTGATCATGCAGCCACTCGTTGATCGCGCCGCCGCCCACAAGGCCCTGCAACCACAGAGAGGCGGTATTGTCGCTTTCCGTAATCATACGAAGCGCCAACTTCGCTAACGGAATCTGCGCCGAATCTCTCGGCATCGAGACGGCGTCATCGTACTGGTAGCGTAAAGAATCACGATACGTAAGCATTTGGTCAAAGCGCAGTCGGCCTTGAGTCACTGCGTCAAACGTTCCGATCAAAATTGGGACTTTCACCATACTGGCCGTTGGGAATATCTCGTCAGCGCGAATTGCGGCGGTGCGTCCAGTCTTCAGATGACGAACATAAATCCCCACGTCGCCGTTGAAACCGCGCACCAGCAATTCAACTTTCGCTTGCAGACGCGTATCGCGTTGCTCGTGTGCACGGCGCTGTGCCGAAGATGCGGCAAATGGGATTGCCACGAGTATGACATACGTCACGATCACGAACGCGAGTGTACGCGCATGAGAGGGTGGCGCACGTCGGATATGAAATGGGAATTGCATGTCGCAATGTGCCGCACGCGAAGGGCCCGCGGAAGTGATCACAAGCGGCACGCCGCATGCACTGTGATACGCTGTCGAGCAAGAAACTCTTGCGCGCCGCCACCGTTACGAGGAGCAGACGGATGACCGAAGTTGCGCAGCACAAAGGCATCGAAAAAATTGCTGAACTCGTCAAAGATATTCGTATAGCGATGCTCGTCACCCTGGACGAACGTGGGCGACCACGCAGCCGACCGATGGGGACGCAAAACGTACCATTTGACGGCACCCTATGGTTCTTGACAGACAAGAACTCAGGAAAGTTGCAAGAAATTGCACAGAACCCAGTCGTAAATGTTGTCTACGCGTCGACATCGGCCGAGAGCTACTTGTCGATCAGCGGTGAAGCAGAGGTGTTGAATGATCGCGAAAAGATTCGCGAGTTTTGGAACCCATTTTTGCGTGCGTGGTTTGAAAGCGCGGAAGATCCCGACATTCGCATTTTACGCATTCGTGTTGATGAGGCTGAATATTGGGATACCCCTGGAGGAAAAGTGGCGTCGCTGTTTTCGCTAGTAAAGGGTGCTATCACAGGCAGCGACGCAAGTTCGAAGCACGATGATCATCAAAAAGTACAGTTATAAACAATCGAGTCCCGATTTGATGTTCAGCCTTGCATACACAAACGCCACCGTATTCGCGGTGGCGTTTGTGTGAGCGACAACGACACGCGACTCAGGCGTTATTGCCGACAGGTTTGATTTCGCGATCCTGCTGATGCGCCTCGACAAACCACAACCATTTGTCGGTGCCGCGCGAAATTTCCGTCATGATATCCGCCGAGTCAGCATCTTCTAACTCGTCCATCTCGGCAATTGCGATGCGCGCGAGCCGGCCAAATCCCGCAAGCGAGTCTGACAGCGCAGAGACATGCAACGAACCAGCGCTTAGGGCCCCGGGGTAATCCATCAGTGTACTACGTGCCGCCACTGTTCGTGCCGTTCCCTCCGCAACTCCGCCTAGCTGGACGATCCGTTCTGCGATGAGGTCGACGTATTCTTCGACGCCCTCATTTACTTCATCGAACAGTTTGTGTAAGGCGATAAACGATGGTCCTTTTACATTCCAATGCGCCTGCTTGCAGTGCGTTTGCAGATCGATGCAGTCAGCGAGCCGCGCGTTTAACAATGTCACGACTTCGATGCGCGTCGCTTCTGGAATGTCGTTTTTTGTTACGTATAGAGCATCCGTCGTGATTACGGAGGCATCATCGTGGTTCACGGAAAGCTTTTTCGCCGACATAACGACCTCGGAATGTTGAAATGCAAAAGCAAAACCTCATAACAATAAAGCGTCGCAAGAAGGCGGCCAAGAATTCACACAACGCATGACGCTCACAAAATTTATATTCCGGGATTCCCCCGCTTGACAGCGCCTGCACAACACGACATATACCCAGAGAGCTGCGGAGGGTTTTCGCGGCAGACATATGAATCCCTCGCGGATTCACCTTGGCGACCGGGGTATCAGGCCCCGGCAGTTGAAGGCGCAGATGGTCACTCACTTCGAGCGACTGTTGCGCCTTTTTGCTGTCCGCCTACTCTGTATCAAACTAGTTGAGGCCACGCTCATGCGAATCGCCGTCGTCACTCAAAATGTTGATGTCCTCGTTCCACTACGCGCCATGCTGGAAGAGCCTGGGCATTCGGTGGTACACACGACGCGCATTGACTGTCTCATGCGGCTCGCCGAACGTGCGCCTATCGACTTGGTGATTGCCGATCAACAGTTCCCCGACGGCAGCGGCGTTGAGTTGCTCACGATGTTGCGGCGCGAGCAACCGCAAATGCTTACGGCCATGCTGATGGCGGCTGGCGCGGCTTACGTTCCGCAACTGGCGAGCGAGGCTGGCGCTGTGGGATTGCTGATGCTGCCCCTCGAAGCGGCTGCCGTGGATAAGTTCGTGGAGCGTGTTGAGGACGAGCGCGAGCGTCGCTTTGCATTGGCCGCAGCTCCGGACCCCATTGTTGTTCCTGCACCAATAGAGTTCCATGGAATGTACGGGAGCGCGGCCACGATGCGCGCCACGTTTCGAGCGATCGCGCGTGTGGGCGCCACTGATGCGACGGTTTTGGTGACTGGCGAAAGTGGGACTGGAAAGGAGCTCGTCGCGCACGCACTGCACGAGGAAAGTGCACGTCGTCGGAAACCGTTCGTCGCGCTGAATTGTTCCGCGCTGCCGT
>JANYFO010000194.1 GCA_025362635.1 Gemmatimonadaceae bacterium
GCCACGCGCAGCGCGGCCGCTGCTCGCTTCGCGCCCTTAAGATCTGTCCGGCGCCGATTCCACCGAACAAAAATCACGACAGCCGCCGTGAGCAACACCGCACCAACAATCTCGCCAACGCGACCGAGCTTGCCCATCACCTGCATGGCTGCTTCGCCGGCACCGTAGCCAATGAGCGTAAACAGCACCGACCAGAGCAGCGAACCGACCAACGATGCTGGCAAAAACACCGCTAACGGCACACGCGCCGCACCGCACGCCATCGGCAGCACAAGGCGCAGTCCAAATGGAAAGCGCACAAAGAGTGATGCCTTGAGTGGATTGCGACCAACGACGCGTAGTGCCACGGTGCCTGTGGCTCGCACACGTGGGAAACGACGACGAATCCACTCCCACTTCAGTCGTCCGAGCACGTACAAAATGCTGGTCGCAATCCATCCGCCCAGCGTGATCGCGAGGATCACGCGATCCAACTGTAAATCCCCCTGATTCGCAGCAATACCGCCGAAAATCGGTGTCACTTCTTCGACCACAATGACCGTCGCCGCAAGCGCGACGTACGTCCAAAAATCGTCTGAGAGTGTGTCGAAAAAATCTTGCGCTGAAAATCCAAACACACTCGCCGTGGCAGCCACAGCAAGCAGTACCGGAAGAAGCGAAAGAATTGACGTCATCGCGAGCGAAAAAATGTGACAACAAGGGGCCCGAGCGATTAACGCCGCGGGCCCCCAGTTTGGTGTCGGGCGGGGTGACCACCGTGAATCTACCCCGCACCGACCGATCAGTCACCAACGCTCGGGATCGGTAGCTCGAACGTTTTGAATTGGCCAGTGTGCGGCGGCGTGAGTCCAACTCGACGCGCGAACCATGAGCGCATATTGTCGAAAATTTCATAAAACGTTGGAATGACCAACAACGTGAGCACGGTTGAGGTGATCACACCACCAATCACGGCCACGCCAAGGGGCGCACGAAACTGCGCGCCTTCCCCGCGGCCCAGCGCTACCGGAATCATGCCGGCGATCAGCGCGAACGTGGTCATCAAAATGGGACGCAACCGAATGGCGCCCGCTTCAATCAACGCTTCACGCAACGGCATGCCGTTTTTCTCACGCGCCCACTTTGCGAAGTCGATAAGCAAAATCGCGTTCTTTGCCACGATACCGCACAAAAGAATCACACCGATCAAACTCATGATGTTGATCGTGTTGCCCGTGATGGCGAGCGCACCCATCACGCCGATCAGCGACAACGGTAGCGAGATGAGAATCGCGATCGGATCAAGGAATGATCCAAACTGTACCACGAGAATCAGATACATCAACGCCACGGCGACGCCCAGCGCGATGAAGACACTCGAGAATACTTCCTGTTGCTGTTGCACTTGCCCACCGGTCGACAAGTGGACCCCGGGCGGCATCGTAATTTTTGCCGTCTTGCTATCAAGTTCCTTCATTACTTCCGAGAGCGAGCGACCGGCGATGTTGCCCTCGACCTTGATCACGTTGTCGCGATCAAGATGATTGACGATGGCCGGACCCAGTTGACTCTTGATCTTCGCGACTTGTTGGAGCGGAATAAGCTGCGCATTCGGCCCCGTGCCCACACCAATCGGTAGTTGCGCGAGATCACTTCCGCGTGCGCGCGCCTCGTCGGACAAACGCACCATCACTTTGCGTGTCTGATTCGTCGGGTCCACCCAATCTCCAGCGTGCAGCCCTGCAAACGCCGGACGAATGGCTTGTGCCACTTGGCCCACGCTTAATCCAAGCGCACCTGCAAGGCCACGGTCCAACTGCACCGTGAGTTCGGGCTTTTGCCCCTTCGTGCTCAGCGCTGCATCCACCGCGCCTGGCGTCGATCTCATCGCCGCGAGATACTGATCGGCTACGACTTGTAGCGCCGCCTTATCGTTGCCGCGCAATTCAAGCGAAATCTGCTTCTGCTGGCCGGCGAAATCATTGGTGTACACCGATACGGCCGCACCGCCAATCGCTTTTACATCATCGCGCATCGCCGCGGCCAAATCTTCCGCGCCGAGTTGGCCTTGTTCGCGACGCTCGCCCTTCGTAAAGAGTTTGACATACACGCCGGCTTTGTCGACCGCACCACTCGCACCACCGGCCGTGACAAACGTGTACCGCACTTCGGGATGCTTGCTCACGGTGCGCAATGTTTCCGTCACCTTTTGGCGCAAGTAATCAAGATTTGCGCCGGGCGGTGTTTCTACCGTCATCATAACTTCGGCGTTGTCTTCGAGCGGAAAAAACCCGCCGCCAACCAACCCAGTGGCCGGAAGTGCGAGCGCGCCAACGAAGCTCAGCACGGCCAATCCGACCATCGCCAGACGATGATCAAGCGCCCATCCAATTACGCCGCGGTACCCGTGCGCGAGTCCATTGAACCAGTGGTTGAACCGATCCAGCAGCTTGGTCAGCCACGATTTTTCGTGCTCTTCGAGATGCGGATCTGGCCAGTAGGCCGACAGCATCGGATCGAGCGAAAATGAGACGAACAAGGATACCAGCACCGAGCACGCGATAGTGAGCGCAAACGGTTTGAACCACTGGCCAGATTCGCCTTGCAAAAAGGCGATCGGTACAAAGACCGCGATGATCGAAAACGTTGTTGCAGCAACGGCAAGGCCGATTTCATCCGTGCCTTCGCGCGCCGCCGTGTAATGATCTTTACCCATCTCCACGTGTCGAACAATATTCTCTCGCACCACGATCGCATCGTCAATCAGAATACCAATGGCCAGCGAAAGTCCGAGCAACGACATCGTATTCAGCGTAAAGCCAAAGGCCCACACCGCGATAAAACTGGCCAGCACGGACACTGGCAACGCCAAGCCCGTGATCACCGTGGAGCGCCATGAATTCAGAAACAAAAACACCACGAGCACGGTGAGTAGTGCGCCCTCGATCAACGCGCTCTGCACGTTATCCACCGAATTTTCGACGCGCAGGCCTTTGTTTTTTACGACGTCAAACTGTGCGCCTTTTGGCAAGGTTGGTCGTATCTGCTCAACCTTTTTGAAGATCGCGGCCGCGACCGCTGTTGTTGAGTAGCCTTTGGTTTTCTTGATTTCGATGCCGACCGCATCCTTACCATTGTACAGCGCCAGCGTGCGCTGTTCCTCCACGCCATCGGCTGCCGTTGCCACGTCGCCAAGTCGCACAACACGGCCGCCCTTTTCGGCAACGACGAGTTGCATGAAATCGGCGGGACTATTGAGTCGCCCCTGCAACCGAATAGTACGTTCGTCGAGCGCACCGGTCACGCGTCCCACCGGCACGGCCAAGTTGCCGCTTTGCAACGCCTGTACGACTTGCGGAACACTCACGCCGGCCGCTTGCAACCGCTGTGGATCGAGATTGACCGTGAGTTCGCGCTTCACACCACCAGTCACGCTTACGTCAGCGACGCCTGGAATTGAGCGCAGCTCGCGCGTGATCCCAGGATCGGCAATTTGCGTAAGTTCTGGCGATGAGAGCGTGGTGGAGAACAGCGACAACGTGACGATCGGCGCATCGGTCGGACTAAACTTCTTGAGGATGGGCTCTTCCATTTCTTGCGGCAGGTCCTGACGCTTGGTGCCGATTGCGTCACGAATTTCCTGCGTGGCTTCCTGCAAGTTCTTGGAGTAAACGAATTGCGTTGTAATCTGTGCGAAGCCGTCGCGCGCTTCACCGTTAATCGATTTCACTCCCGAGATCGACTGAATCGCCTCTTCAACCGGCTCCAAAATCTCTCGCGACACCTG
>JANYFO010000225.1 GCA_025362635.1 Gemmatimonadaceae bacterium
AACGGCTGAACCGGTCGTGCGAGCAACCCGATGACGTCAATTTTTTGTGTGACTAGCAGCGCAAACGCAACGCCATCGCCAAGTGCAACGGCGATGGCAATGCGGAATAGCCGCCAGCGCAATTCCTCGAGGTGATCGAGGAATGGCATTTCAGAGTGCGTTGGAGCGGCCATCGTTTAGTGAGAAATCGAGGTGTCGCGAAAAGCTGCGCGTTAACGCTGCTTAAGTCGGTCGGCGGCGAACCCAGCTTCTGGGCTGCGCGGATATTTGGAGAGCACCAACGTGTATAGCTCGCGGGCGCGGGTGCTGTTCCCCTGTTTGGCGAATAGCTCCGCGCGCTTGTACAATGCTGATGCAGCGAACGGCGAGTCGGGATGCGTTTGTACGACGGCGGCGTACGCCGCATCGGCTGAACTAACGTTGTTTTCGCGCTCGAATGAGACCGCGACCCAGTACCGCGCCTCGGCCAGATTTTCGAAGTTTGGATATGATTTGATCAAATCCAACAGCACGACGCGACCAGTTGAGAGACTGCCACCGCGTATAAGGTCCAGGCCACGTGAATACATCACATTTGGACCCATCTCCGCCGGCTGCGCCGAGTTTGATTCGACGGTGCCAGCACCAACGGGCGGAACCATCATTCCGGACGGCGTTGTGACGGGCGCCGCGGAACGCTCTTCAAGCGCACTTCGCAGCTTCGCAATCGTGGCGGCGCTTTGCCCAAGCAACGTTTGCAATTGAAGCAACTGCTCTTTGATGGCGCGCATCTCGCCGCGTACATCACCTTGAATGGAAACCGTGCGATTACTGATGAACGCGATGGAATCGCTGGCCGTGCGCAACAGCTTGACCGCTGCGGTAAGCGCGTCTTTCTGTTCCACATCGTTTCGCAATAATTCCGTGCGCATCGCCGCGACATCGCTTTGCACGATACGCACGTCGCTACGCGTGGCGAAGCAGGCACCCAGCATCGCGACAAACGCGATAGGAGCCAACCGCCACACGTTCGCGACGCGTGCAACCGACAGCATCACGGAGCGCGCAGCTGATCGCCACCCGCGATGATCTCGAACTCATCGCGACGGTTCTTCGCCCACGCATCCTCTGTGCTGCCTTGCACCGCGGGACGCTCGCGACCAAACGAGGTGGTTTCAATGCGCGATGCGTCAACTCCACGATCGGTGAGGTATCGCTTTGCGGCTTCAGCGCGACGACGTCCTAACGCAATGTTGTATTCATCACTTCCGCGCTCATCCGTATGACCGGCGATGCGAATGCGAAGCTGCTTATTGAGATTAAGCAAGGGAATTTTTGCATCGAGTGACGCGCGCGCATCATCGCGTAGTTCGTCGACATCGTACTCGAAGTAGATACTTTCAAGCATTTTCGCGCGCGCGCTCGCGATGCGTTCACGCTCAGCAATTGCTGGATCAACTGGCGTTGCCGTGGGCGCAGGATTGGCTCGCGGTGGAGGCGCCGTTGGCGTGCTGACCGGAGCTGCAGTGGGTGTTGGAGCGACCACCGGCTTCTTTTTGCAAGCAGCGAACACGAGTGGGGCGGCGACCAGCAGCAACGTCAGACGATACGGACGGGTCATGTCGAATGACTCCAAAGCTCAGGGTGAAGACGCGAAATACTTAAGGAGACAACCGCGGGGACCATGCCGACAACCGCGCACTCGAGCCACGCGTGAGCGGTCGTGTTCGACCCGATTCGATATCAACAACCCACAACTGACGAATGCTGCTACGGTTTGAGGTGAACACAAGATGCCGCGCGTCTGGCGCCCAGCTTGGGTCCTCGTTTTTCCCCTCAGTGGTCACCAGTTTCATCGACTGATCTTTCAAACCAACGATCATGATCTGACCGGCTGTCCCGTTCAGCGAACTAAACGCGACCATCTGCCCGTTAGGCGACCAATCTGGCGAAACACGAAAATTTCGATCGCCAAACGCGCCCGACGTGAGCAACTCCTGATTCGTTCCGTCGAGATCGGAAATATACACTTCGTTGTGGCCCGAGCGATCTGACGAAAAGGCCAGTCGCTGTCCATCTGGACTGAACGTGGGACCGAGATTGGCTCGACCGTTTCCAACCGTGATCCGACGCGGTGTCCCCCCCTCAATCGGGACGCTGTACAAGTCCGTTCCACTCTCCGCGTCACGCGCAAAAACCACGGTGCGCCCGTCGGGTGAAACCGCCGGCGAAAAGTCGTGATCATTGCGAGACGACGTGAGCGTGCGTTGTGCGCCTGTGCCAAGATCGGTGACCAAAAGCAAATTCTGCACGACACTCATCACATTGTAGACTAACGAGCGACCGTTTGGGGTCCATGCGGCGGAGAGACCCGACGGCGTAACCGCATGCGCGTTGGCGCCGTCACTATCGACCAACCAGATGCGATTATCGCGGGAGAATGCCACCTGCGTTTGCGCGATGCCGCGTTGCCCCACAATCCATTCTTCTATGCCATCGGCAGCACCATGCACGGCTAACCGCCACGCGGGCGAACCGGCAGGTGATGGCAGCGGAAAATCTTTCGAATTCTGAACGGTCTTTTTCGCGACGTCATGCAGTGCAATGCGCAACCATCCGGATGGCAAGAGGGTACCTTGCACGACTCCGTCCACTGCTAATTTCGCAAAAAAGTCGTAGTTTAGCGTGCCTCCGACTTCAGCAATACTCGAACTTGGCACGACGGTGAATCGATCGCTGTAGTCGAAGTCGCGCGACAATACTTGACCTATGGAATCACCAAACACGCCGCGCACTGGCAAAACCAACAACGCCACCTTCTGCCCAGGGCGATAGGTAATGCCAATGCTCACACCCGCCTGCGCATTTGAGCGAGACGAAGATAAAAGCATGGCGAACACCGCAAGCGTGTAAGCGCGTACAAAACGATGACGTATCAAGGCGTCAGGGCCGCAGGGCGTAGTCAAAGGTGAAATAGACGATCAGCACATCGTCTTTGAATCCATCCGGCAGCGCGCGAAAGCCACGGACCACGCCCACTGCCTCGATTGCCGCCTGTGCATCGGTGTCGTACGTACGGTCGCGAGAGCTTTTGACCACCTCGATACCCGTCACGGACCCATCACGACGAATGACAAACTTTACTTCGGCAACAAGCGCCGCGGAAACGTGTCGTGGCGTCCAACTCAGCGCGATTTGTCGTTGGATGTTGCTCAGGTACCCAGGAAAGGGAAACTCGATCCCGTTCGTTCGCACCGCATTGACCACATCCGCACCCTTCCCGCCCACGGCGCCAGCACCCGCCGTCGGAATCGGCGCGGCTTTCGCGGGCGGTATCGCGGCTTTCGCGCCGGAGGTCTTTGACTTGTCCAGCGATGGTGTTGCTTTCGCCGATGCTGTGGTGGTTGCGCGCTTGGCACTTGGTAACGCCGATGCCACCGGTGCGCGCTCGGCGCCCTTGATTGGTGGTGCAATACTCGCCAGCGGTGGCGCGGGGGTTGGACGCACAATACCGGCTTGTCGCGGGCCAGCGGGTGCGCCGAGCAGATTTACGCGGTACACCGGGGGCCGCAGCGGCGCAGACCGCATGCTCCACAACACCACGGTACCAAGCATTGCGAAGTGAATCGCAATGGAGAATACCACACCGCTGCGCAAGGTCGGACCGTGTGCGCGCGTTAGCACCTTGTTAGCACCCCGTTAGCACCGCGTCAGCCGTCGCGGTCATCGAACGACCTCAGGCTCGGCGACCAGCCCAATCTCCGTGATGCCGCTTTTGGTAATGGCACCAATGACGCGCATAATTGCGCTGTACGGCGAAGACGCATCGCCTCGCACACTAACGCCCCCACCACCCTTTCGTTCGGACAATGCTTTGATGCCGCGACTGAACTCGTCAAACGAATACGGCTTGTCGTCGACAAAAATTTGGCCGCGTCGATCGATCGTGACAACCAGTCCGTTTTTTGCTTCGAGTGGACGTACGTCCGCTTTGGGAAGCGACACGTCTACTCCGCCCTGCATGATTGGCGCCGTGATCATGAAGATCACCATCAGAAGCATCATCACATCGATAAGTGACACGACGTTGATTTCGCCGTTCAAATTCATGCGGTGCCCACGTCGACGCATGCGCATGGCGATTAAATGCGGCCTTCGCTCACCATCAGCGCAATCAGCTCAGAACCAAACCCTTCAAGCGCATTGTCGAAGCGATTTAATCGTGCGGCAAACATGTTGTACGCGAATGCGGCGGGAATTGCGACTGCGAGTGCCGCCGCGGTGGATGTCAGCGCGATCGCGATGCCCGGCGCCACTACACCAATATTGCCAGAACCTTTTTCGGCAATTCCGGTAAATGCGCTGATCACACCAAGGACGGTGCCGAACAATCCGATAAGTGGGCTAACGCTACCAACGGTGGCCAACCACGGAATGAATTGGCCAAGGACTTCACTTTCTTTGCCACTCTCGGCATCAAGGACAAGGCGCAATGCTTCTACTTGCGATCCCGACAAGCGCGCCATGCGATCGGTCGTCGCACCTAATGCCGGACGCGTCGCCGCGAGAAATCGCACGGCGCGATCGAGGACTGCCGTGAACGCGTTTGGTTTTGCACGCTGCGACATGGCGACGGCCTCATCAATGCCGCCCGCGCGCTCGAAATCACGTTCAAACGCACGGCCATTTACTTCCGCAACGCGAAACGCGCGCCACTTCGAAAACATGATGCCCCACGACATCAACGACAGCCCCGTTAACAGCACGAGCACAGCTTTGGTGATCGGATCTGCATCGAGCAACATCGACGAAATCGAACCGCTCATCGCGCCCGTCTTTGTGCCGATTTGCAACAGGGCGATGGGTAACGCGACGTTACTCATCGCGTCGCCGCACCGCTGCGTCGATTGGCAAAATATGTGAACGTGCGCGTGAGCCCTTCGGCAAGTTGCACTTGCGGCGTCCATCCCAAGACCGAACGCGCTTTGGCCGTGTTAAGGGCAGAGCGCGCAAGTTCGCCCGCACGCGCTGGCGCGCACTCGATGGGTGTCGTCGCGTTGGAGACGTGTTGCAACGTGTTCGAGAGCGTGTTCACGGAGGTTTCGATTCCGGTGCCGATGTTGAAAGCGCGTGCATCCAGACGGCCTGCAGGAGGGACGTCTTTCGTCACGGCCGCAAAATTTGCCGCCGCCACATCACCCGCATACACGTAATCGCGCGTTTGTTCACCATCGCCGTACACGGTCATGGCGCGACCGTCGAGCAACCGGTTGCAAAAGATGGCGACAACGCCCGCCTCGCCGTGCGGATCTTGTCGCGGTCCGTAGACATTTCCGTAGCGCAACGCGACGGTGTGTAGGCCGTGTACGCGACCGTAGTAGGCCAAATAGTACTCGACGGACAGTTTCGCGATGCCATACGGTGCTTCGGGATCTTTGGACAACGTTTCCGCGCTTGGCGGCGGATCGAAATCGCCATACAGCGCACCACCAGTGGACGAAAAGACAACGCGCGTTGGGTGCCCGCTTGATTTGACGGCTTCGAGAATATTGAGCGAGCCGAGGATATTGCGGGTGGCGTCGTAGATCGGATCGAGCACGCTGCGTCGCACATCGATTTGCGCAGCCAGATGGCACAACGCGTCGAACTTGCCTTCGCGGACGAGTGCCGCGGCATCGGGCGTTGTGATGTCACCGCGCACGACATGCGCGGCGGATGGGAGGTTTTCCTCACGACCGCTGGAGAAATCGTCGAGGATGGTAACCTGCCATCCTTCGGCCAGAAAGCGGTCGGCCACGTGAGAGCCAATGAAGCCTGCGCCACCTGTCACTAACACCGTCTTCGCCATGCCGTCGAGTCCTTGCAGTAGGGGATTTCACGTGTGTCGGCCACGCACGCGGCAACCGCACGCGCCACCGAATGTAAACGCGCGTCAG